>DATINN010000498.1:0-9618 GCA_035474175.1 Mycobacteriales bacterium
CCAGCTCCAGGTGCCAGGCGTGCGGCCGGTCCGCGTACGTCGCGCCGTCGCTCGCCAGCAGCTGGAACGGCGCGATCCGCACCCCGGCCAGCCCGTCGGTCGGCCAGACGTACCGCTTGTACGCGGCCGTGAACGCGGTCGCGTCGGCCAGCCGGACCCGCTGCCGGTCCAGCAGGTCACCCACGTCGAGGCCGCGGGACAGCGCCGACGACAGCAGGTCGACCGCGACCGGCAGCGACGCACCCGCCGCCGCCCCGACCGAGGCGTACTGGTCCCGGATCAGCTCGGCCGCCTTGGCCGACCACGGCAGGATCTCCGCGTCCAGCAGCAGCCAGTCGGTGCCCAGCTCCTCGAACACCTTCTCGGCGGCGGCCGCGACCCGGGCCAGCGCCGACGCGGTGTCCGACGCGGCGAAGAACGCCCGGCCGGTCCGCGTGTGGATCGCGCCGGTGCCGTCCCGCCGGACCAGCAGCACCGCCCGCGAGCCCATGTGCTTCTCCTCGCAGACGACCTCCTCGACGCCCTCGTCCCGGTAGTAGGCCAGCGCCTCGGCCGGGTGCTCCAGCAGCCCGGGCCGCGACGAGGTGGCCGGCGGGCTCATCGTCGGCGGCAGGTAGAACAGCCGCTCCGGCGCGATCGCGAACCGGCTCATCACCTCGATCGCGGCCGCCGCGTTGTCCTCCCGGACGGTGACCCGGCCGGCCAGCGCGGTCTCCACCACCCGCTTGCCCAGCACGTCGGTCACGTCCAGCACGCCGGGATCCCGGGCCGGCGCGCGCAGCGGCCGGACCGGCTCGTAGTAGGTCTCGTGCGCCGGCACCGACACCAGCTCCCGCTCCGGCCAGCGCAGCGCGGTCAGCCGGCCGCCGAACACGCAGCCGGTGTCCAGGCAGAGCGTGTTGTTCACCCACTCCGGCTCGGGCACCGGGGTGTGTCCGTAGAGGACGGTGGCGCGGCCGCGGTAGTCGGTCGCCCACGGGTAGCGGACCGGCAGGCCGTACTCGTCGGTCTCGCCGGTGGTGTCGCCGTAGAGGGCGAAGTCGCGGACCCGGGCGCTGGAGCGGCCCTGCAGCTTCTCGGCCAGCCCGGCGTGCGCGACCACCAGCCGGCCGCCGTCGAGCACGTAGTGGCTGACCAGCCCGTAGCAGAAGTCGGCGACGGCGCGGCGGAACTCCGGCGGCTCCGCGTCCAGCTCGGCCAGCGTCCGCTCCAGCCCGTGGCTGACCGTCACCGGGCTGCCGCGCAGGGCCCGGACCAGCTTGTTCTCGTGGTTGCCGGGCACGGCCAGGGCGTGCCCGGCGGCGACCATGCCCATCACCAGCCGCAGCACGCCGACCGAGTCGGGACCGCGGTCGACCAGGTCGCCGAGGAACAGTGCCCGCCGGCCGTCCGGGTGCACGGCGTCGTCCGCGGTGACGGTGTAGCCGAGGGCGGTCAGCAGCTCGGCCAGCTCCCGGTGGCAGCCGTGCACGTCGCCGATCACGTCGAACGGCCCGCTGTCCTCGCGCCGGTCGTTGTACTGCTTCTCGTACTCGATGGTGGCCGCCGCGACCTCGTTGGCCGAGGAGAGCACGTGCACCTTCCGGAAGCCCTCCCGGCCGAGGCCGCGCAGGCCGCGGTGCAGGTCGGCGCGCTGCCGGCGGATCACCGCGGGCGGCAGGTCGCGGTCCGGGCGGCCGGCGTTGCGCTCCTGGCAGACCCCCTCGGGCAGGTCGAGCACGATCGCCACCGGCAGCACGTCGTGGTCCCGGGCCAGCCGGACCAGCGCGGCCCGGTCCTCGCGCTTGACGTTGGTGGCGTCGACCACGGTCAGCCGGCCGGCCCGCAGCCGGGCCGCCGCGATGTAGGTCAGCACGTCGAAGGCGGCCGGCGTCGCGGACTGGTCGTTCTCGTCGTCGGCGACCAGACCGCGGCAGACGTCGCTGGACAGGATCTGGGTCGGGCCGAAGTGCGCCCGCGCGAACGTGCTCTTGCCCGAGCCCGAGGCGCCGATCAGCACGACCAGGGCCAGGTCGGGGACGAGGAGGCTCATCGGGAGAACACCGCCAGCTGCGTCGGCGGGCCGACCTCGGGATCGTCCGCGCCGACGGCCTTGCGGACGACCGTGTAGCCGTGGCGCCGCGCGACCGAGTCCGTCCAGGCGGCGAACTCGGCCCGGGTCCACTCGAAGCGGTGGTCCCGGTGCCGGAAGCCGGTCAGCCCCGGATAGCGCACGTTGTGCTCGGCGTTCGGGGTCGTGACGATCACCGTGGCCGGGGCGGCGGCACCGAAGACGGCCTGCTCCAGGGCCGGCAGCCGGTCCGGGTCCACGTGCTCGACGACCTCCATCAGCACGGCCGCGTCGTAACCGCGCAGCCGCGCATCCGTGTACGTCAGCGCGCTCTGCGGCAGGGCGAGCCGGGCCCGCTGCCGCTCCGGCAGCCGGTCGAACCGGCGCGCCGCGGCGGCCAGCGCCCCCGCGCTCACGTCCACCCCGACGATCTCGGTGAACCGCGGGTCGGCCAGCAGCGCCGGGATCAGCGCGCCGCTGCCGGCCCCGAGGTCGATGACGCGGGACGCACCGGCTGCCCGCAGCGCGTCCAGCACCGCCTCCTGCCGCACCCGGTTCAGCGGGCGGTCGGGACTGGGGTCGTCCGGCTCGTCGAGGCCGAGGCGTTCCAGCGCCACCCGGCTCAGCGAGCGCTGGTGGGCCAGGTAGCGGTGCGCGATGAGGTCCCGCTCGGGATGCGTCGCCAGCCACCCCGACCCGGCCCGGATCAGCTTGTCGATCTCGTCCGTGCCGACCCAGTAGTGCTTGGCGTCGTCCAGCACCGGCAGCGCGACGTAGAGGTGGTTGAGCGCGTCCGCGACCCGCTGCCGCCCGGTCAGCCGGAGGTCCACAGTGGACGATGCGCCCCACTCGGGCGGGTCGAGGAGGACCGGCCGGGCGTCGACGTCCCAGCCCAGCGGGGCGAAGAAGCGCCGGGCCAGGTCCGCGCCGCCGCGGCAGGACAGCGCCGGCAGCCGGATCTCCAGCGGCAGCGGCCGGTCCACCAGGTCGGCGCGCTCCCGGCTGATGCCGCGACGGGCGCTGGCGAAGACCTTGCCCAGCGCGACCGCGAGCAGGCTGGAGGCCGCGTACGGCCGGTCGTTGACGTACTGGCCCAGGACGAAGCCGTCGGTCCGGGCCAGCCCGACCGGGTCGACCTCCAGCAGCAGCGCCGCCGTGCACCGCTCGGACGTCGCCTCGGGATAGAAGACGTGGGCGGTGCCCACCGGCAGCTGCGTCTGCTGCGCCCGCGCCGGGTTCTTGTGCAGCAGGAAGCCCAGGTCCGTCGCCGGCTCGTACGTGGTGGACAGCGTCAGCAGCACACCGGCAGTCTGCCGGGTCCCACCCAGCGGTTATGCGCTGCCTGCGGCCAGCGAGAGGTCGGGTGGGATCGCGCGCGGGTGCACCACGTAGCGGTTGCCGCCGTCGCCCTTGGCCGCGTAGAGCGCGCGGTCGGCCTGGGCCAGCAGCCGGTCGACGTCGTCGCGGGGGTCGTCGGTGACGGTGACGCCGACGCTGGCCCCGGACCAGGCCGTCACGCCGCCGGGCAGCAGGTAGGGCGAGCTGATCTCGGTGACGATCCGCTCGGCCAGCCGGGACGCGCCCTCGGTGTCGACGCCCGCGCACAGCAGCACGAACTCGTCGCCGCCGAGCCGGGCGACCAGGTCGCGGTCGCGGACCACCGAGCGCAGCCGGCGGGCGGTCTCCCGCAGCAGGTCGTCGCCGGTGGCGTGCCCGTAGGTGTCGTTGACCCGCTTGAGGCCGTCGAGGTCGACGGCGATGACCGCGACGTGCCGGTGCCGGTTGTCGGCGCCGTCGAGGGCGGCGATCCACTTGCGCAGCCGGTCGACCAGCAGCAGCCGGTTGCCGAGCCCGGTCAGCGGGTCGGTCAGCGCGGTGCGGCGCAGCTCCTCCTGCACCCGGTGCCGCTCGGTCACGTCCTGGGCCGAGCCCCAGGCCCGCAGCGGCCGGCCCTCGCCGTCGTGCTCGACCTCGCCGCGCACGGCCAGGTGCCGGACCTCGCCGGTGGGCAGCACCAGCCGCTGGGCCAGCTCGAACGGCCCGGCCTTGGCGAACGCCTGCCGCAGGCTCGTCTCCAGCCGCTGCCGGTCGGCCGGGTGGGTGACGTCCAGCCACAGCCGGGCGGTCACCATCACCGACTGCGGCAGCAGGCCGGCCAGCCGGTACATCTCGTCGGTCCAGGACAGCTGCTCGGACCGGCCGGGGGAGTCCCACTCCCAGCTGCCGACGTGGGCCAGCCGCTGGGTCTCGGCCAGCAGTCGCTCGCTGCGCCGCAGCCGCTGGGCCGCGCCCCGCTCGGTGCTGACGTCGGTGAAGCAGACGACCACGCTGCGGCGGCCGTCGTCGGACGGCGGCAGCGGGGACGCGGTCGCGCTGACCCAGCGCACCTTGCCGTCGCTGCGCACCACCTTGAGCAGGTCGGCGGTCGCGACCCGCTGCTCGCGCAGGCAGATCGTGCTGGGCCAGTCCTCGTGCGGCAGCGGGGAGCCGTCCTCGTGCTGCAGCAGCCAGGACGGGGACCGGCGCATCAGCTCGTAGCCGGGCTCGCCCAGGATCCGCTCCGCGGCCGAGTTGACCATGGTGACCCGGTCGTACTCGTCGATGACGAGGATGCCCTGCTCGACCGAGGCCAGCACGGTGCGGTATTTCTGCCGGCTGGCCGACAGCGCCTGCTCGCTGCGCCGGCGCTGGTCCTTGGCCAGCGCGAAGTCCAGCCGGCTGCTGGCCACCCGGGCCAGCCGGGCCAGCAGCGTGACGTCCTCGTCGGTGAAGTAGGCGGTCCGGTCGGAGCAGACCAGCAGCACGCCGATGGCCCGCTGGCGCTGGCGCAGCGGCAGCGACACGGTCGAGCGCAGCCCCAGGGTGCGGGCGACGGCCCGATCGCCGCGCGGGTCGACGGTCGCGTCCGCGCTGCGCACCACCTCGCCCCGGCGCAGCGCCGTGCCGCACAGGGTGCCGTTGATCGCGTTGAGTGACCCGAGCTGGTCGCGCAGCATCCCGGAGGTCGCGGCGAAGATCAGCTCGCCGGACTCGGCCGACTCCAGCAGCTGCACCGCGGCACCGCCGGCCCGGACCAGCGCGCGGGCCCGCTCCACGCACAGCTCCAGCAGCAGCGAGGGCTGGGCCGGGGCGCAGGCGATCTCCTCGATCGCGTCCAACGCGGTGACCTGCCGGGACAGGCTCGCTTCGGCGGCCGGTCGTTCCTGGTCGCTGGTCACCGTCGCCCTTCGTCTCGACCCCGACCGCAGCGTACCGCCGGATGTGGCGGAGGGAACTGGTCCGGCGGGGTTCGATCGGTACGGACCGGGGATCATTTCTCCATGACCGGTCACCCTTCGTCACCAATCGCCGCCGCCGTCGGGCTCGTCGCCACCGCCGCGGACGGGGTCCGCCGGCTGCCCCAGGTGCTGGACTCGGCCCGCCGCCGCTACGACGAGCTGGCCGAGCACGGGCGCGAGGTGCTGGCCGGCCGCGGGTCGGCGCCGACCTTCGACGACGCCGCGCCCGGCCCGGTCGCGGTCCCGCTGACCGACTCCCCGGGGTCGTGGCGGGACGCGGTCGACGAGGACGCGCTGATCACCGAGCCGCCGGCCGCGCCGGTGCCGCCGATCGGCCGGACCGAGCCGGTGGTGCTGCCGGAAGACGTCCAGGACGACGTGGCCCAGCTGACCCCGGGCGCCGACCTGGCCCACGCCGACCTGCCGCTGGCCGACTTCGACCACCTGACCGTGCCGCAGCTGCGCGGCCGGATCCGGCGCCTCGAGCTGGTCGAGCTGGTCCAGCTGCGGGACTACGAGCAGGCCCACGCGCACCGGCTGCCGGTGCTGACCATGCTCGACAACCGGGTCGCCGCCCTTCTCGCCGACACCAGCCAGTAGCGCGCGGCGGGGATTGCTCAGTAGCGCAGGAGTTCTTCCGTCGCGGGCAGGCGGCCGTTGACGCTGAGCCGGCGCAGCCAGCCCTCCCAGCCCGGCCGCGCCCGCAGCGTGCGCAGCGCGTCCCGGGCGCCTTCCCGGTCGCCGCGCGCGGCCGCCGCCAGCGCCCCGTGCAGCTCCCGCACCCCCTCGGGCGCCGCCCCGGCCAGGAACTCGTAGTCCCCGGTCTCGTACGCGCGCTGCAGCCGCAGCAGCCGGTCCAGCTCGCCGACCGGGTCGGCGGCGTCGTCGACGCGCAGGTCGACCAGCACGCCCTCCCAGGGCGCGTCGTCGGAGCGGGTCCCGGACACCACCAGCAGCGCCGCCGACTGCCGGCCGCGCAGGTCGCCGCCGGCCGCGTCGCCGGCCCGCAGCGCCGCGACCAGCCGGGCGGCGAGGTCGCCGGTGGCCTCCGCGTACCCCTCGGCGACGGACGGCACGACCGAGCGGGAGGACAGCATGTTGCCCTGGGCGCTGGAGTCGGGGCCGGTCCGGTGCCCGCAGGCGGACAGGCAGCCGACGCCGGTCCAGGCCGCGGCCGGGCCGGCCGGGCCGATGACGCCGACCTGGCGCTGGTCGGCCTCGGCGTCGGCGGCCAGCAGCTCGTCCAGGGCCGGACCGGCGGGCTCGCCGGCGGCGAGCCGGGACAGCAGCCAGGGCCCGTACCCGCGCTGGGACTGGGCCTGGGTGGCGACCGCGCCGACCCCGGCCCGGGCCCAGGGCGCGGCCCGGCCGACGGCGAGCGCGCAGGTGGCGACGGCCACGCCGAGCTGCCCGGTGGCCGGGTCCCGGGCCACGATCGAGAAAGTCATGTCCGGATCAGGATAGGGCGCTACAGCGGGCGCACTCCCGGTACGGACAGGCCCAGGGTCGCCGTCACCCGCTCGGCCTCGACCCGGCCGGGGAGCGCGGCCGGGTCGGGGCGGGTGACCAGGACGATGCTGGCGCCCGCGGCCAGCGGCACCAGCAGGCCGTCGACCCAGCTGGTCGGGGTGTCCCAGGCGGTGCTGACCAGCACCCGGTCGCCGGCGATCATGCCCAGCTCGGCCGCCCGCCGCAGCGCGATCTCGACCAGGTCGCCCGCGGTCACCGTGCCGCTGCCGGTGTCCAGCGCCGGCACCGCGTCCGGCACCGGGCGGCCGGACCAGCGGTCGCCCTGGGCCAGCACGTCGACCGAGTAGTCCCTGCTCCCGGCGGGCGGCCCGGACGGGAACGGCCGGCCCAGCGGGGCCAGCGACAGCGCGAAGACCTCGCCCGCCCCGACGGCCTCGCCGACCCGGTCGCCGGCGCAGAACGCGGCCTCCGTCCCGGCGGCGGACCCGCTGACCACCGCGGCCGCGGTCCAGGCCCCGAGCAGGATGGCCGCGGTCTGCCAGTGCGCCGGCAGCAGCACGCCGACCCGGTCGCCGGGGGAGCTGCCCACGTCGTCGCGGAGCAGGTTGGCGGTCTTGGCCACCCAGTTGGCCAGCGAGGTCGCGGACAGCTCGGTCCGCTCGCCGGTGGCGTCGTCGTAGAAGGTCAGCAGCGGGCCGGCCGGGTCGCGGACGAGGGCGGAGGCGAGCAGGGCGTCGGGAGCGGGCACAGCCCGCAACCATAGGACCCCGATCCGGCTCGGCAAGATAATCCGTTCGGGCGCTGGGCCGGTACCCCCATTCGGCTCAGACTCTACTCGGGAGTAACCGTCCGAGGAGGTACGAGATGGCCCGTCGTGGGAGTTTCGCCGCGTTCGCCGCCGCCCTGCTGATGACCCTGCTGGGGCTGGTCGGGCTGGCCCAGCCGGCCGTCGCCGCCCCGGCCGACAAACCCGCCGTGCTGAGCAGCTTCACCCAGACCAGCGCGACCAGCTACAACACCTTCTTCGCCGCCCGCGCCAACCAGGGCGCCTGGGCCGCGTACGGGTTCGACTGGTCGACGGACAAGTGCTCCAGCAGCCCGGACAACCCGCTCGGCTTCCCGTTCGCGAACTCCTGCATCCGGCACGACTTCGGCTACCGCAACTACAAGGCCATCGGCGCGTTCTCGGCCAACAAGGCCCGGCTGGACAACATGCTGCTGGCCGACCTGCTGCGGGTCTGCGGCCGCTACTCCGGCCTCACCAAGACCGCCTGCACCTCGCTCGCGCACACCTACTACGAGGCCGTGCACGTCTTCGGCACCATCGCGGTCAGCCAGGCCGACCTCGACCGGGCCGCCGCGATCATGAGCCCCGGCCGGGTCGCCGCCTAGCTGATCTCGCCGCCTAGTTGATGCAGCCGGCGTCGGCGGCGGTGCGGGAGTCCCCCGCGGCCTTGGGGGACGAGCTCGCCGCCGGCGCCTTGCTGGCGGTCGCGCCCAGCGTGCTGAAGTCCGAGCCCAGCACCAGCTGGACGTTGTCGACGCCGGAGCGCTGGACCAGCTTGGCCGTCGGGATCGCCGCCAGCACCGCGCGGGCCTGGGCCTCGCCGCCGTCGCCGTAGCGGATCTCGGTCCGGGTGTAGCTCTGCCGGTCGGCGTTGCCGGCGCTGCTGGCCTTGAAGCCGGCCTTGACCAGCGCGGCCGACGCGGTCGCGGCCAGCCCGGACCGCCCGCTGCCGTTGAAGACGGCCACGGTGGTGTCGCCCCGGGCCGCCGCCTTGACCGCCGCCTTCGGCTTCGGCGGGTTGATGACGGTGGTGAAGAAGTCGGCGATGGCCGACTCGTCCACCACGACCACGTCCTGGCCGCCGCGCCGGCCGTTGCCCTCGGTCGGGATCGTGGTGAAGGTGACGTTGCCGGCGGCCAGCCCGCGCAGCTGCCCGGCCAGCTGCAGCGGGTCGAGGCTGTCGTCCATCCGCAGCGAGGTGCCGATCGCGTCCAGCAGGCGCTTGAGCTTGATCGGGTTGGTCAGCGTGCCGAGGCTGGTGACCTTCCGGAAGACGGCCGACATGAAGTATTGCTGGCGGACGATCCGGTCCAGGTCGCCACGGGGCAGGCCGTGGCGCTGCCGGATGAACGCGACCGCCTGCTTGCCCTCGATCGTCGAGGTGCCCTTGGGCAGGTCGATGCCGGAGAAGGCGTCCTTCTGGGCCGCGTTGAGGCAGACCGTGACGCCGCCGACGGCCTTGGTGATCCGGTAGAAGCCGAGCAGGTCGACCTCGACGTAGTGGTCGATCTTCACCCCGGACAGCTGGCTGATCGTCTCCACCAGCTTCTGCCGGCCCTTGTCCGGGTCGGCCTTGGTGGTGTTGCAGCCGGTCGCGCCGTTGATGAAGGCCGAGTTGAGCTTGTGCTGCCCGGCGCAGCCCGGGATCGTCACCCAGGAGTCGCGCGGGAACGAGACCGCGGTCGCCTTCCGGCCGTCGGCCGGGATGTGCACCAGGATCATCGTGTCGGTCGAGTTGGTGACCGCGTCGGTGGTGGAGAGCTCCTTGAGCTCCTCCGGGGTGGCGTTGGTCCGGTCGTCGCTGCCGACCAGCAGGATGTTCATGTCCTTGCCGTCGACGTCGTCGGACGTCGCGCCGATCGCGTTGACCCGGTCGACCTTGGTGGTGAAGTCCCGGTAGAGGAACCACATGATGCCGCTGGCCACCAGGACCAGCACGGACAGGAACGCGGCGGCGATCTGAGCCGTGCGCAGGACGGGGTTGCGGCGCGGGCCGCCCGGTCGGCCGCCGCCCCGGCCGCCGCCGCCACCAC
>DATINN010000499.1:0-1910 GCA_035474175.1 Mycobacteriales bacterium
GCAGCACGCTGCTGCGGTAGGGCGGGTAGTCCAGCAGCGGGCCGGTGCCGGCCCGGCCGTCGTACGCGGCCGCGAGGGCGGCGATCTCGGCGCTGACCGAGGCCTGGCTGTCGGTGTCCGGCACCCTGAGCACGTTACCTGCGGCCGGCTAGGCCAGCCGGGGTCCGGTGCCGTCGTCGGCGACCAGGTGGCAGGCGACGAGCTCGCCCGCCGGTCCGACCGGCCGCAGCGGCGGCACCTCGGTCGCGCAGACGTCCGTCGCGACCGGGCAGCGCGGGTGGAACCGGCAACCGGACGGCGGCGACACCGGGCTCGGCACCTCGCCCGGCAGCACGATCCGCCGCCGGGACCGCTGCCGCACCGGGTCCGGCACCGGCGCGGCCGACAGCAGCGCCTGCGTGTACGGGTGCCGCGGCGCGCCGAACAGCGCGGCCCGGCCGGCCACCTCGACCAGCTGCCCCAGGTACATCACGGCCACCCGCTGGGCCAGGAACTCGACCGCGGCCAGGTCGTGGGTGATGAACAGGCAGGCGAACCCGAGCTCCCGCTGCAGCCGCCCGATCAGGTTCAGCACCGCCGCCTGCACGGACACGTCCAGGGCCGAGGTCGGCTCGTCGGCGACCAGCAGGGACGGGCCGGCCGACAGCGCCCGGGCCAGGCTGACCCGCTGCCGCTGGCCGCCGGACAGCTCGTGCGGGTAGCGCCGGCCGACCTCGGCCCGCAGCCCGACCTGGTCCAGCAGGGTCCGGACCCGCTCCGTGCGGGACGCCCGGCTGCCGATCCGGTGCAGCCGCAGCGGCTCGCCGACGATGTCGGCCACCGCCATCCGCGGGTTCAGCGACGAGGCCGGGTCCTGGAAGACGATGTTGAAGCCGCGCCGCAGCGGCCGCAGCCGGCGCCGGCCGAGCGTGGAGATGTCGGTGCCGTCGATCGCGACCGTGCCGCCGGTGAGCGGCACCAGCCGGACCACGCAGCGGCCGAGCGTGCTCTTGCCGCTGCCGGACTCGCCGACCAGCCCGACCACCTCGCCGGTGCCGACGGTCAGGCTGACGCCGTCCACGGCCCGGACCGGACCGAAGTGCTTGACCACGTCGACGACCTCCAGCGCGGCGGTCACCGGGTCACCTCCAGCGGGTGCACGCAGCGGACCGGGTGCCCGCCCGGCCCGGGCCGCAGCTCCGGCCGGGCCTCCCGGCAGCGCGCGTCGGCCCGCGGGCAGCGGTCGGCGAACGTGCACTCGCCCGGTGAGCTGCGCAGCGTCGGCACCCGGCCCGGGATCTCCCGGATGCCGGCCCCGCGCCGCTGCGGGTCCGGCACCGCCTCCAGCAACCCGCGCGTGTACGGGTGGCTGTGCCGGGCGAACAGCGCCTCCGTGCCGGCCTGCTCGATCGTGCGCCCGGCGTACATGACCACGACCCGGTCGGCCAGGTCGGCGACCACGCCCAGGTCGTGGGTGATCAGCAGCACCGCGGTGCCGATCTCGGCCCGCAGGTCGCGCAGCACGTCGAGGATGCCGGCCTGCACGGTCACGTCCAGCGCCGTAGTGGGTTCGTCGGCGACCAGCACCCGCGGCTCGCAGGCCACCGCCATCGCGATCATCACCCGCTGCCGCATCCCGCCGGAGAGCTGGTGCGGGGTATTCGCGCAGCCGCCGGGCCGGCAGCGGGATGCCGACCAGGTCCAGCAGCGCGGTGGCCCGGCTCCGGGCCGCCGCCCCGCGCAGGCGCTGGTGCCGCTGCAGCACCTCGCGCAGCTGCCGGCCCACCGTGAGCACCGGGTTGAGCGACGTCATCGGCTCCTGGAACACGTACGCGACGTCCCGGCCGCGCACGTCCCGCAGGCCGGCCTCGGACAGCTCCAGCAGCGACCGGTCCCCGAGGTGGACCGACCCGGTGATCGTCGCGTTCGGC
>DATINN010000500.1:0-4407 GCA_035474175.1 Mycobacteriales bacterium
GCCGGGATCCGCTCCACCGCCCGCAGCGTCCGCAGCTCCCGCAGCGTGAAGTCGTCGGTGAACCAGCCGGTCGTCGCCACCCCGTCGACGACCCGGGTCGTCCGCCGCCCGCCGAACTCCGGGTGCCGGGCGACGTCGGTGGTGCTGGAGATCTCCGGCTCGTGCCGGGCCACCAGCACGCCGTCCCGGGTCGCGACCAGGTCGGGCTCGATCACGTCGACGCCGAGCCGGATCGCCAGCTCGTACGAGGCCACGGTGTGTTCCGGGCGGTAGCCGGCGGCGCCGCGGTGCCCGATCACTGGGGGGCTCATCGCGACCCATCAAAGGTGACCGGACCGACGGGAGCGCCAACTCCAGGCGAACGAGTGTCTACACCGGATAGACGGTCAGCTCGGTCGCCTTCACCGACACCCAGATCTCGGCCCCGGCGGCCAGGTCCAGCTCGGCCACCGCGTCCGGGGTGACGTCGGCCAGCACGTCGGGCCGGCCGCCGACCGCGACCCGGACCCGGTCCCCGACCGCCTCCACCCCGGCCACCCGGCCGGCCCAGACGTTGCGCGGGCTGGAGTGCTCGGGCCGGGTCCGGTGCAGCGCGACCGCCGACGGCCGCAGGGCCACGTGCACCGGCCCGCTGGCCGGCTCGGCCAGGGTGAGCCGGCCGTCGGCCAGGGTCACCACGGTGCCGCGGGCCGTGCCGCGGTAGAGGTTCAGCCCCAGCAGCCGGGCCACGTAGTCGGTGCGGGGCCGCCGGGCCACCTCCGCCGGCCGTCCACTCTGGACGATCCGGCCGCCCTCCAGCACCACCAGGTGGTCGGTCAGCACCATCGCCTCGACCGCGTCGTGGGTGACCAGCACGGTCGGGCCCCCGTACGAGGTCAGGTGCCGGCGCAGGTCGCTGCGCAGCACCAGCCGGGTGCCGGCGTCCAGCGCGGCCAGCGGCTCGTCCAGCAGCAGCAGCCGGGGCCGGGCGGCCAGCGCCCGGGCCAGCGCCACCCGCTGGGCCTGCCCGCCGGACAGCTGCCGGGGCCGGTGCCCGGCGTGGTCGGTGAGGCCGACCTGCTCCAGCCAGCGGGCCGCGTCCCGGCGGGCGGCGGCCCGGCGCAGCCCGCCCGCCCGCAGCCCGTACGCGACGTTGTCCAGCGCGCTCAGGTGCGGGAAGAGCAGGTAGTCCTGGAAGACGACGCCGACGCCGCGGTCCTCGGGCGGCAGCCGGGTCAGATCCTCGCCGTCCAGCGTGACGTGCCCGTCGGTGAGCGGCTCCAGCCCGGCCAGCGCCCGCAGCACGCTGGTCTTGCCGGCGCCGTTGGGGCCGAGCACGCCGAGCACCTCGCCGGCGCCGACGCCGAGCGCGACGTCCACTGTGAACTGTCCACGCCGGACGACCAGGCGCGCATCGAGGCTCATGCCCGCCGCCACGGCGGGCCCGCGCGCCCGCCCGTCCCCGCCCGCAGCACCCGGTCCCGCAGGGAGACCAGGATGAGCAGCGAGACCGCCAGCAGCACCAGCGACAGCGCGATCGCCGCGTCCGGGTCGGTCTCCAGCGCGAGGTAGACCGCGATCGGCATGGTCTGGGTCCGGCCCGGGAAGTTGCCGGCGAAGGTGATGGTCGCGCCGAACTCGCCCAGCGCCCGGGCCCAGCACAGCACCGCCCCGGCCAGCACGGACGGCCCGATCATCGGCAGCGTCACCCGCCGGAACGTGGTCCACCGGCTCGCGCCCAGCGTGGCCGAGGCCTCCTCGAACCGCGGGTCGGCCGCCCGCAGCGCCCCCTCCACCGCGACGACCAGGAACGGCATGGCCACGAACGTCTCGGCCAGCACGACCGCGGCCGGGGTGAACGGGATGGTCAGCCCGAACCACCGGTCGAGGTACTGCCCGACCAGCCCGCGCCGGCCCAGGGCCAGGAACAGCGCGACCCCGCCGACCACCGGCGGCAGCACCAGCGGCAGCGTGACCAGCGCCCGCAGCACCGACCGGCCCGGGAACCGGACCCGGGCCAGCACCCAGGCCAGCGGCACCCCGACGAGCAGGGACACGGCGGTGGCGAGCGTCGCGGTGACCAGCGACAGCCGCAGCGCCTGCCCGACCGTCGGGTCGGACAGCAGGCTCGGCAGCGTCCGCCACGGCGCCCGGGCGACCAGGCCGACGAGCGGCAGCAGCAGGAAGGCGATCGCGATCAGGGCCGGGACCGCGAGCGGCCAGGGCGCCGCCGAGCGCCTCCTCACGGACCGGCGAAGCCCGCCGCGGTCAGCACCTTCTCGCCGTCGGCGGACAGCACGTAGGCCACGAACGCGGCCGCGCCGGCCGGGTTGGGCGCGGCCTTGAGCGTGGCGATCGGGTAGGACGTGGACGCGTTCTGGTCGGCCGGGATCTCGATGCCCGTGACCTTGCTGCCGGCCGCCCGCACGTCGGTCTTGTAGACCACGCCGGCGTCGACCTCGCCCAGCTGCACCTGGGTCAGCACCGACTTCACGTCCGCGCCGAGCGTCACCGGCTTCACGGTCAGCCGCTGCTTGGCGAAGACGGCCTGGGCGGTGGCGCCGCAGGGCACCTGGGCCTGGCAGAGCGCGACCTTGAGGCCGGGCCGGGCCAGGTCGGCGACGGCGGCGACCCGGCCCGGGTTGTCCGGCGGGACCGCGATCTCCATGACGTTGTTGGCGAAGGTCTTCGGGTCGATCGCGTCGGTGACCTGCTTCATGTTCGTGGCGCTGGCCGAGGCGAACACGTCCGCCGGGGCGCCCTGGGTGATGCTCTGGGCCAGCGCCGAGCTGGCGGCGAAGTTGAACCGCACCGTCGTGCCCGGGTGCGCGGCCTCGAACTGCTTCCCCAGCGTGCCGAAGGACTCGGTCAGCGAGGCGGCGGCGAAGACGGTGATCGGGCCGGAGACGCCCGACCCGCTCGCCGAGGGCGACAGCCCGGGGGAGGCGGTGTCGGTCGAGTCGCCGCACCCGGCGACCAGGGCGGCCGCGGCGGCCAGTGCCGCCGCCGTGCCGAGGATGCGCTTCACCGCTGCGGGACCTCCACCACGACGTTGGTCGACTTCACCGCGGCGATCGCCACCACGCCGGGCTCCAGGCCGAGCTCGTCGGCGGCCTCCCGGCTCATCAGGGACACCACCCGGAACGCGCCCGCCTGCAGCTCGACCTGGGCCATGACCGTGTCCCGGGTCACCCGGGTCACGATCCCGCGGAAGCGGTTGCGGGCCGACTCGGCCACGACCGGCGTCTCGGCCGCCGGGACGGGTGGTGCCTCCGCGCCCCGCCGGACCAGGAACTCGGCCAGCACCGCCCCGTCGACGGCCAGCCGGGCGCCGGGCTCCTTGACCGTGGCCAGCCGGCCGGAGTCGGCCCAGCGGCGCACGGTGTCGTCGCTGACGCCGAGCAGCGAGGCGACCTCGCTGATCCGGTATGTCGGCACGGACGCCACGGTAGCACCGCACCCGCGGTGCCGGTCCTTCAACTCCGCCGTACGTGCGGAGCAGGGTCAGTGGCCGGTCGAGGAGGAGTGCGGACCGCTCAGTGGCCGGTCGAGGAGAAGTGCATGTAGTCCTTCGGCGCCGTCCACGACCCGCCCCAGGTCCAGCCGACCGCCCGGAACGCGGCCACCACCGGGCCGGTCGCGGTGTTCATCCCGGGCAGCCCGCGCCCCCGGTCCAGGTACGCCGTGGCCAGCTCCGGGATCACCCGCGCCCCGCTGCGGTACGGGTTGTGGAACGGGTTCACGTCGACGGCCTTGCCGTACGCGTGGGCGGACCAGGCGGTGGAGCCGCGGATCGGCCGGCAGACGAACGCGGCCGTGGTGTTGCCGTCCCCGGTCGGCGGCGCCGCGGCCTCGGCCGGGCTGGTCACCCGCATCCGCTCCATCGGGAAGCCGGCCGCGAACAGCCGGGAGAACACGGTGACCACGGCGTCGGCCACGTCCCGGTGCACGATCAGCTCGCCGGTGTGGGCCCGGCCGTCGAAGCCGCGGAAGCCGACGGTGACGTAGCGCAGCTCGGCCACCGTGACCGGGCAGGCCGCCGTCCAGGTCGAGCGCTGCTGCACCGCCGCCGGCACCGGCGTCACGCTCGCGTGGAACCGCCCGTCCGCGGGCGCCGGCAGGTAGTCGGTGGTGGTGATCCGGCGGTCCCGCAGCTCCGGCGGGGTCGGCCGGGCCTCGGGGTAGCCGGCCGGCCCGGCCGGCAGTCGCTCGGCAACACGCAGGACGTCGCGCTCCGCACCTGGCTCGGGACGAAGGGCTACAAGACCACCACCGAAGGTGGCGGCGACGTGACCATCGTTCCCCAGGACAATTCGCTGACGCTGACCGCCTTCGAGAGCGGCGCGATCGACGGCGCTTGGGTGCCCGAGCCGTACGCCACGCAGCTGCAGCAGGAGGGCGGGAAGATCCTCGTCAACGAGGCGACCC
>DATINN010000501.1:0-4620 GCA_035474175.1 Mycobacteriales bacterium
ATCTGCGACCGGCACGGCGTGCTGCTCGTCTCCGACGAGGTGATCTGCGCCTTCGGCCGGCTCGGGCACATCTTCGGCGCCGACCGGTACGGCTACCAGCCCGACATGATCACCTGCGCCAAGGGCATGACCTCGGGCTACTCCCCGATCGGGGCGGTGCTGGTGTCCGACCGGCTCGCGGCCCCGTTCCTGGAGGGCACCACGTCGTTCCCGCACGGGTTCACCTTCGCCGGGCACCCGGTGTCCTCGGCGGTGGCGCTGGCCAACCTCGACATCCTGGAGCGCGAGGACCTGCCCGGGCACGTGCGCGCCCACGAGGGCGCCTTCCGCGGCACCCTGGAGAAGCTGCTCGACCTGCCGATCGTGGGCGAGGTCCGCGGGGACGGCTTCTTCTACGGGATCGAGCTGGTCAAGGACAAGACGACCAAGGAGACGTTCGACGACGAGGAGTCGGAGCGGCTGCTGCGCGGGTTCCTGTCCCGGGCGCTGTTCGACGCCGGGCTCTACTGCCGGGCCGACGACCGCGGCGACCCGGTCGTGCAGCTGGCGCCGCCGCTGATCTGCGACCAGACCCAGTTCGACGAGATCGAGCAGATCCTGCGCTCGGTGCTGACGGAGGCGTGGAGCCGCATCTGAGCGGGCCGGCTTTCGGGCGCCGGCCGGGCCGGGCCCGGACTGGTGGACAATGGGTGGGCCATGACTGCTCTCCCGCTCGTCTTCGACGCGCCCGCCCGTGCCCGCAAGCCCCCGCGCCACCTGGCCGACCTCTCCCCCGCCGAGCGGCGGGACGTGGTCGCCGGCCTCGGGCTGCCGGCGTACCGGGCCGGGCAGCTGTCGGCGCACTACTTCGGGCGGCTGACGCCGGACCCGGCCGAGATGACGGACCTGCCCGCCGCGGTCCGGGGCCCGCTGGCCGACGCGCTGCTGCCGGTGCTGTGGACCCCCGTACGGGAGGACGCCGCCGACGACGGGGCGACGCGCAAGACGCTGTGGCGGGCGTTCGACGGGGCCCTGGTCGAGAGCGTGCTCATGCGCTACCCGGACCGGACCACGATGTGCGTGTCCTCCCAGGCCGGCTGCGGGATGGCCTGCCCGTTCTGCGCCACCGGGCAGGGCGGGCTGACCCGCAACCTGTCCACGGCCGAGATCGTCGAGCAGGTGGTGGCCGGCGCCCGGCACGAGAAGGCCGCCGGCGGGCGGGTCTCCAACGTGGTGTTCATGGGCATGGGCGAGCCGCTGGCCAACTACAACCGGGTGCTGGGCGCCGTCCGCCGGCTGACCGACCCGGCGCCGGACGGGCTCGGGCTGTCGCAGCGCTCGGTCGTGGTCTCCACGGTCGGCCTGGTCCCCGCGATCCACCGGCTGGCCGGCGAGGGGCTGCAGGTCACGCTGGCCGTCTCGCTGCACGCGCCCGACGACGAGCTGCGCGACACGCTGGTGCCGGTGAACACGCGCTGGGCGGTGGCCGAGGTGATCGACGCCGCCCGGGCGTACGCGTCGGCGACCGGGCGCCGCGTCTCCGTCGAGTACGCGCTGATCCGGGACGTCAACGACCAGCCGTTCCGGGCCGCGCTGCTGGGCGAGCTGCTGCGCACCCGGCTGGGCCGGCACATGGCCCACGTGAACCTCATCCCGCTCAACCCGACGCCGGGCAGCGAGTGGGACGCCTCGCCCCGGCCGGTGCAGGACGAGTTCGTCCGGGTCCTGCGGGCGGCCGGCATCTCGACCACCGTGCGGGACACGCGGGGCCGGGACATCGCCGGCGCCTGCGGCCAGCTGGCCGCCCGCGAGTAGCGGCTACTCGTCGCGCCAGGCGTTCTTGCGGGTGTAGCGGTCGCGGATCAGGATCAGCGCGAGGATGCCGGCGGTGCCGTAGAGCCAGGGCGCCTGGGCGGTGTTGTAGTAGGTCGTCACGTTCATCAGGCACAGGACGACGACGCAGAACCAGCCGCCGATCCGGGCGGTCTTGCCCCAGGCGCCGTGCCAGCCCCAGTCCTCGGGCCGCTCGTGCCGGTGCCCGGTCTCGGTGCCACCGTGGGCCGCCGCACCGTGGGCCGCGGCATCGTGCGCTCCGGCACCGTGCGCCGTGTCGCCGTGGGCCGCGTCGACTCGCTCCGCCATGCCGCTCATCCTGCCAGACCGGTCACCGGCGCTGCACCGCGGCGTACAGCGCCCGGGCGGTGCCGCCGAGGTAGGGCGCCCAGACCACGCCGCCCATGCCGCGGTAGGTGAAGCTGGTCACCGCGTACACGGCGCCGGGGCGGCCGTCGCGGCCCATCGTCAGCCACGGGCCGCCGCTGGCGCCCTGCGTCATCGAGCAGGCCAGCCCCTGCGACCCCGTCCGGTACGGGTCGGGCCGGACGGTGCCGCGGCAGTAGAGCGCGCGGCGGCCGGCGTTCGGGGCGGCGGCCGGGTAGCCGACGGCCCAGACGTACGCGCCGCGCGGGGCGGAGAAGGCGATCGGCAGGCTGCCGACCACGTCGGTGAGCCGGTGCCCGCGCCGCGGGGCGACCACGGCGAAGCCGACGTCGTCCTGGGTGCGGCCCTCGCGCACCCAGGCCGCCGGGGCGGCCAGCCGGGTCGCCCGCCAGGTCCCGTACGGGCGGCGGCCGTCGTGGTAGCCGGGGACGAAGACCCAGTCCCGGGCGTAGCCGCCGGGACCCGCGTTGACGCAGTGCCCGGCGGTGAGCACGGTCGAGCGGTTGGCGCTGCGGACGGCGACGCCGGTGCAGGAGAAGTCCTGGCCGCGCTGGGAGTAGAAGATCCGCCCGACCGCGCGGGAGACGCCGCGGGCGCCGGTCCAGGCGGCGGCGCGGGTGACCGGGCTGGGGCCGCCGGCCAGCCGGGTGGTGTCCGGGGCGGGTGCCGCGTCGAGGTCGGTGGCGGCGCGCAGCCGGGCCGCGCTCCAGCCGCCGTCCGCCGGGGCCTCCCCGGCGCTGGTCAGGACCCCGGCCAGGCAGCTGAGGGTGACCATCCAGGCGAGCCCGCGCCCCATCGCCCGCCTCCCCGTGCCAACTACTTTCGGTCACTATGCCATACGGAAAGTAGTTAGCGGCTCCGGGTGGGGCAACCTCCGAACACGGCCGCTGAACCGGTACGCCACTATGAGGACATGGATTCCACCGCCGCGCCGTACGGCGCCTGGCCCTCCCCGATCGGCGCGACCGAGGTCGCCGCGGGCGGCGTGCGGCTGTCCACACCGGTGCCCGCCGGCGACGGTGAGGTGTGGTGGGCGGAGGCCCGGCCGGCCGACGGCGGCCGGGTCGTGGTGGTCCGCCGGGACGCCGCCGGGACGGTCTCCGACGTGCTGCCCGAGGGCTGGAGCGCCCGGTCCCGCGTGCACGAGTACGGCGGGACCGCGTGGCTGCCGCTGCCCGGCGGCGGGCTCGTCTTCGTCAACTGGACCGACCAGCGGGTCTACCGGGTCTCCGGCTCCGGCGACCCGGTGCCGCTCACCCCGGAGCCGGCCGAGCCGGCCGCGCTGCGCTACGCCGACCCGGTGCCCGGGCCCGGCGGCGACGAGATCTGGTGGGTCCGGGAGTCACACGCCGACGGTGCCGTGCGCCGCGCGCTCGTCGCCGTCCCGCTGTCCGGTGCGGGTGCGTCCGACCCGGACGCGATCCGGGAGATCGTCTCCGGCAGCGACTTCCTGGCCTCGGCCCGGCCCTCCCCCGACGGCCGCCGGGTCGCGTGGATCGCCTGGGACCACCCGCGGATGCCGTGGGACGGCACCGAGCTGCGGGTCGGCACGCTCGACCCGTCCGGCGCGGTCGGCTCGACCCAGACACTGCTCGGCGGCGAGTCGGAGTCGGTGCTGCAGCCGGAGTGGCTGGACGCGGACACGCTGGTCGTCATCAGCGACCGATCCGGCTGGTGGAACCTCTACCGGCTCGCGCTCGGCGGCGACGGCAGCCCGGAGCCGGAGGCGCTCTGCCCGCGGGCGGAGGAGTTCGGGCAGCCGCTGTGGACGCTGGGCCAGCGGACGTACGCGGTGCTGGCCGACGGGCGGCTGGCCGTGCTGCACGGCACCGACACGACCACGCTCGGCCTGCTCGACCCGGGCACCGGCGAGCTGACCGACCTCGACCTGCCGTACACGGACTTCGGCAACCTGGCGGCCCGCGGCGGCACGGCGCTGGTGACCGCGGCCGGCCCGGTGCGGGCCACGTCCGTGATCGCGGTCGACCTGGCCGCCGGCGCCGCCACCGTGCTGCGGGAGTCGCTGACCGACGTGCCCGACCCGGCCTACCTGCCCGCGCCGCGCTCGATCACCGTGCCCGGGCCGGGCGAGCGGGACGTGCACGCCCACGTCTACCCGCCCACCTCGCCGGACGCGGTCGCCCCGGACGGCGAGCTCCCGCCGTACGTGGTCTTCGTGCACGGTGGGCCGACCTCTCACTCGTCGGCGACGCTCAACCTGGAGAAGGCGTACTTCACCAGTCGCGGGATCGGCGTGGTCGACGTCAACTACGGCGGGTCCACCGGCTACGGCCGGGCCTACCGGGAGCGGCTGCGGCGGCAGTGGGGCATCGTCGACGTCGAGGACTGCGTGGCCGTGGTGCAGGCGCTGGTCCGCGACGGGCTGGCCGACGGCGCCCGGCTGGCCATCCGCGGCGGCTC
>DATINN010000502.1:0-2548 GCA_035474175.1 Mycobacteriales bacterium
GGGCCTCGGCCTCGGCCACGGCCGCCGCCACCCCGGCCCGGTACGGGTCGGGGGAGTCGAGCACGGCCGCGACCGCGGCCGGGTCGATGGCCAGGCCGGGGAACCGCTGCAGCACCCGGGCCGACTCCGCGTCGGTGTAGACCGCGACCCCGGCGACGAACGGCAGCGTCGCCCCGGCCGCCCGGGCCGCCGCCACGAACCGGGCCACCCGCTCCGGCGTCCCGACGTGGTTGAGCACGCAGACCCCGGCCCCGGCCCGCTGCTTCTGCGCCACCCGCTCCGGCCGCAGCCCGACCGGCGGCGCGTCCGGGGCCTCCGGCACCGCGACCGGCAGGCCCACCGACGCCGCCAGCGCGGCCAGCCGGGTGCCGTCGAGGTCGAAGACCTGGGTCACGTCGGGCCGGACGCCCTGGCCCCGGGCGTCCCCGGTCACGCAGAGCACGCCGGCCACCCCGATCGCCCGCAGCCCGACCAGCTCCTGCTCCAGCACGATCCGGTTGCGGTCCCGGCAGGTCAGCGTCGTCCAGGGCCGGCCGCCGGCGGCCAGCACCTCGGTCGCGAACAGGGTCGGCGGCAGGTCGGGCCGGTTGTGGTGCTCGCCGACCAGCAGGCCGTCGGAGACCGGGGCGAGGATCTCCACCACCCGCCGGACCGAGCCCGGGTCGTACGGGCGGACGGTCAGGTCGGTCAGCACCAGCGGCACGTCCACCGCCGCGGTCGGGACCGGCCCGGCCTCCCAGCGCACCGGCGGCCGGGTCGCGAACGGGCACGGCCGGTCGCCCAGCTCGCAGCTCAGGTCGGCCCGCACGCCGCCGCACGGGCCGTGCACCATCCGCTTCGGGCAGCCGCTGTCCACCCGATCCCGATACCCGGAATCGCCCGCGCCACCCCGCCCTTCTACCGGACAGGATCTGGCCTGAACGGCCGCTAGCGTGGCCGCCATGGAGATGAAGATCGAGGTCGTGTTCGTCCCGGTGAGCGACACCGACCGGGCCAAGGCGTTCTACGTGGACCAGGTCGGCTTCCACGCCGACCACGACCAGCGGGTCAGCCCGACGCTGCGGTTCGTGCAGCTGACCCCACCGGGGTCGGCCTGCTCGATCGCCTTCGGCGACGGGCTCACCCAGGCGGCGCCGGGCTCGCTGAAGCAGGTGATGATGGTCGTCCCGGACGCGGCCGCCGCCCGCACGGAGCTGGTCGAGCGCGGGGTCGACGCCAGCGAGGTGGACGAGCAGGCGTGGGGCCGGTTCGTCTACTTCGCCGACCCGGACGGCAACACCTGGCAGCTCCAGGAGCTGCCGAAGCGCTAGTTTCGCAGGTGTGGCCGAGCCCCTGGACAGCGCCGAGTTCCGCACCCTGCGGGTCGCCGCCACGCCCCGGGCCGAGCGGTACGAGCTGGGCAAGGCCCTGCGCAAGCAGGCGCCGCGCTCCTCGCTGGGCGACTGGGTCCCGGCCGCCGACCGGCCGGACCCGGTCGAGCGCATCATCGAGTCGCACGCCGGCCGGGTGTCCTGGCTGATCCCGGTGCGGGTCGGCCGGATGGTCGCCACGCCGTACGCGTTCCTCCGCGGCACGGCCGGGATCATGGCGGCCGACTTCGCCGGGCTGCCGGCCACCGGGATCACGCCGGTCGTCTGCGGCGACGCCCACCTGGGCAACTTCGGCTTCTACGCCTCCCCCGAGCGGGAGCTCGTCTTCGACCTCAACGACTTCGACGAGGCCCACCCGGGCAGCTGGGAGGGCGACCTGCGCCGGCTGGCCACCAGCGTCTGGGTGGCCGGCCGGCAGAACGGCTCGACCGAGGAGCAGTGCGGCGACGCGGTCGCGCGCTGCACCGCGGCGTACCGGCAGCAGGTGCGCTACCTGGCCGACCAGCCGCTGCTGGCCCGCTCGTTCGAGCGGCTGGACGTCGACCAGCTCGGCGCCGGCGCCAGCCCGGCGCTGCGCAAGGAGGTCAAGCGGGCGGCCAAGCGGGCCCGGCGGCGGACCAGCGACCGGGCGTTGCCGCGCTTCACCGAGCAGCGCGACGGCGCCCGCCGGATCGTGCAGGAGCCGCCGCTGATCATCCGGCCGACGGCCGAGAACGCCGAACTGCTTGCGGCCGGCCTGGACGGCTACCTGCGCACGCTGCCGTCGCACTGGGCCCGCATCCTCGGCGGTTACACGCTGGTCGACCTGGCCCACAAGGTGGTCGGCGTGGGCTCGGTCGGACTGCGGGCGTACGTGGCGCTGCTGGAGGGCAGCTCCCCGGACGACGTCCTGTTCCTGCAGCTGAAGCAGGCGCGCCGCTCGGTGCTGGGGCCGTACGTGCACGGCGACCGGGCCTGGCACGCGCACCAGGGCCAGCGGGTGGTGGAATACCAGCAGGCGCTGCAGACGGTCAGCGACCCGCTGCTGGGCTGGACCACGGTCGCCGGCCGGCAGTACTACGTGCGCCAGTTCCGGGACATGAAGGGCGCGATCACCGTCGACGGGATCGACGCCGCCGCGCTGGCCGACTACGCCGGGGTGTGCGGCTCGCTGCTGGCCAAGGGGCACGCCCGGACCA
>DATINN010000503.1:0-3946 GCA_035474175.1 Mycobacteriales bacterium
CCGCACCCACGAGCGGTCGACCGGCACCCGCCGGCCGGCCGCTCACTGGTCACGACGTCTGACCCGCACCCACGAGCGGTCGACCGGCATCTGCCGGCCGGCCGCTCACCGGTCCCGGCGCGCGTCTCCGGCCGGGGCGAGGCCGGCGGCCTCGCCGACAGCGCGGCCGCCGGAGTGAGGTCGTCGGCGGGGGGCCCGCGGGCTCGCCGACGGCCGGAGCCGCCGGCCCCCCGTCCGGGCGGGGAGGCAGCACGCCGCCTCCGCGCCGGGCGCAGCCGTCGCAGGTCAGTGGCGAAGGGCGGTCTTGGCGGCGAAGTAGGCGGTCGAGGCCGGGAGGAGGAAGAGCACCACCACGGCGATCGAGGCCAGCAGGAAGACGATCCCGGCGCCCGGGGAGTCGCCGGTGTCGGACTGGCTCAGCCCGATCAGGATGGCAATCGCGGCCAGCCCCTGCAGCACCACGCTGGTGATCGCGGCCCAGCGCCGCCCGCGGATGGCCAGCGCGGCCAGCACGATCATGAAGATGGCGGCGGCCAGCAGCAGCAGGCCGCCGACGGCCACCCACCGGGAGATCGAGTCGGTGGTGCCGCTGATGTCAGAGCCCGACTGCCGGTCGAACTCGTCGCCGGCCGAGTTGACCACGTCCGCGACGAACAGGATGCCGAGCGCGGCCAGGACGAAGAAGGACGCCTGGACGATCTGGACCACCGCGGCGGTGATCACGGTGCCGCCGCTGGGCCGGGCCGGGGGGCCGTAGCCGAACTGCGGCTGCGCGTACGGCTGCGGGTGCGACTGCGCGTAGGGCTGCGGCTGCCCGTACGACTGCTGCCCGTAGGGCTGCGGATACTGCTGCTGCCCGTACGGCTGCTGGCCGTACTGCTGCTGCGGGTACTGCTGCCCGTACTGGTCTTGCCCGTACTGCTGCTGGCCGCCGAACGCCTGCGTCGGCGCGTACGGCTCCGGCGGCACCGGCGGGCCCGGCTGCGGCACCGGCTCGCCGTAGCCGGGCTGGCCGGGAAGCGGCCCCGACCCCGGCGCGTGGTATCTCCCCGTTGGCTCACTCATGGGCGGGAGCGTACGCAGCCGCAGGCACTAATCTGCCCCATTCCGGAAATCCCGGCATCGGTCAGCGGGCCAGCGCGGCGTCCACCTCGGTGTCGAACCGGGCGAGCAGCTGGGCGACCTCGGGCTGCTCCAGCACCTCGGTGATCCGCTGCGCGCCGGCGCCGACCGGGCCGGTCGGGTCGAGGTCCGGGTCGGCGTCCTTGTCGCCGAAGTGGCGCGCGTAGCGGACCGCGGCCGCGGTGAGGTCCCGGCCCTGGGACAGCCCGTCGCCCAGCGCGGCGGTGAGCAGCCGCAGGTCCATGCCCTCCAGCGCGGCGTCGACCGCGTGCCGGATCTGCCGGGCCCGGTCGGGGTCGGGCGTGGCCAGCTCGCCCGCGGCCAGCCGGCGGTCCACGGTCCGGGCCAGCAGCACCACCCGCATCACGTCGTTGGGCACGCCACGGACCGCCCCGAAGACCGCCACGTACTTGCGGATCGGGAACAGCAGCACCCGGCGCCCCAGCGCCGCGACCCGGCGCCCGATCCCGCCGCCACCCGCGTCCTCCCACAGCGGCTCCAGCCGGCCGGCCGGATAGTCGCGCCCGTGCGCCCGCAGCGCCCGGCTCACCGCGATCCGCACCGCCCGGGCCCGGATCGCGTCGTCCAGCAGCGGCACCGGCACGAACCGCGCCGCCGCCGCCGCGATCCCGCACGCAGCCCACTGGCTCACCAACGCCGGAGAAGCAGTACCCGCCATCCGCACACCTTCTCAGTCCCGGCGCCGCCCACCGCGGCGAGGTCCGGGCGCCCGGCGGAGAAAGTTTCCGGCCGGATGTCGATCCGGGGCGGTCGAGATCGATGTAAGGGTGACGCCGCCTCACGAGGAGATGCCAGCCATGACACCCCAGGACCTCCGGACCCGCCGCCGCGCGCTGTACGCGCTGTGCACCGGCATGCTGATGATCGTGCTCGACGTGACGATCGTGAACGTCGCGCTGCCGTCCATCCAGAGCGACCTGGGGTTCTCGCCCGCGGGGCTGGCCTGGGTCGTCAACGCGTACGTGATCGCGTTCGGGGGGCTGCTGCTGCTGGCCGGGCGGATCGGTGACCTGGTCGGACAGCGGAAGGTGTTCGTGGCCGGGCTGGCGGTGTTCTCGCTCGCCTCGGTCGCCTGCGGCGCCGCGCTGAGCCCGGCCATGCTGATCGCGGCCCGGTTCGTGCAGGGCGCCGGCGGCGCGCTGACCTCCGCCCTCATCCTCGGCCTGATCATGACGATGTTCCCGGAGCCGCGGGAGCTGGCCCGCGCGATCGGCATCTACGCCTTCGTCGCGTCCGCCGGCGGTGCGGTCGGCCTGCTCGCCGGCGGCGCGCTGACCCAGTGGGTCAGCTGGCACTGGATCTTCCTGGTCAACGTGCCGATCGGGGCCGCCACCGTCGTCGCCGCGCTGCGCCTGCTGCCGGCCGGCTCCGCCCGCGGTGCCCGGGCCGGCGCGGACGTGCTCGGCGCGCTGCTCATCACCGCCGCCCTCATGCTCGGCGTCTACACGCTGGTCGTGCCGGCCGCCGAGGAGGGCTGGACCGCCACCCGCACGGTGGTCAGCGGTGCCGTCGCGCTCGCGCTGGGAGCCGGGTTCGTGCTCCGGCAGGCCACCGCGGCCATCCCGCTGATGCCGCTGCACATCTTCCGGATCCGTACGGTCGTGGGCGCGAACCTGGTGCAGGCCCTCGGCGGCGGCGCGATGTTCGGCTCGTTCTTCATCGGGGCGCTGCTGCTGCAGCAGGTCCTCGGCTACGGCCCGCTCCAGCTCGGGCTGGCCTTCCTGCCGGTGACCGTGCTCATGGGCACGCTGTCGGTGCGCTACAGCGAGCGCCTCATCACCCGGTACGGCGCGCAGCGGGTCATGCTGCCCGGGCTGGTCCTGGTCGGCGCCGGCCTGGTCTGCTTCGCGCTGACCCCGGCCGACGGGCGCTACCTGACCCACGTGCTGCCCGCGACCGTGCTGTGCGGCCTCGGCGCCGGCCTGTGCTTCCCGCCGGCGATGGGCCTGGCCATGACCGGCGTCGACCCGCAGGACGCCGGCCTGGCCTCCGGGCTGGTCAACACCACCGCGCAGGTCGGCGGGGCGATCGGCCTGGCCGTGCTGACGACCGTGTCCACCTCCCGGGCCGACGGGCTGCGCGCGGCCGGCGCCGGCGCCCGGGAGGCGCTGACCGGCGGCTACCACGCCGCGTTCTGGGACACCGTCCTGCTGCTCGTCGCCGCGCTGGCGGTCGCGACGACCGTGCTCCGGCCGGCCGCCACCGTCCCGGCCGAGACCGAGCCGCAGCCGGTGCTGGCCGCGGCCTGATGACGGCTGGGCGGTCCGACGGACCGGCCGCGGCGAGCGAGCCCGGGGCCGGCAACCCGAAGATGCGGCGGCGGACCGCGTCCAGGACGGGGACCGGCAACCGGCTGACCGTGGCCATCCGCCGGGCGTACCGGCCGGTGAGGTAGGTGCTGCGGGGACGCCGGACCGTCAGCGCCTCGGCGACGGTCCGGGCCACCGCGTCGGGCGGGCTGCCGTTCCGCTCCCGGCGCAGCATGACCCCGATCATGTGGGTGAAGGTCTTCTCGTAGAGCAGCCGCCGGTCCGGGCCGGCGGCTGCGAGGGTCTCGGCCGCGTCCCGCGCGACCTTGTCCGCGGCGGGGCTGGCGATGCTGGCCGGCTCGACGAGGATGACCTTGATGCCCCACGGCGCCAGCTCCTGGCGCAGCGCGTGCCCGAGCTCGCCAAGCGCCGCCTTGGTCGCGTCCAGCGGACCCGCGAACGGGGGCCGGAACCGCACCCCGATCGTGCTGATCATGACGATGTCGGAGTTCTCGGTGGGCAAGCTGCCCGACAACCTGCCGTCGACGTCGTCG
>DATINN010000504.1:0-5680 GCA_035474175.1 Mycobacteriales bacterium
TAGCGGGGCCGAACAGCCGGCGCCGCGCCCGGAAGGCTCAGCGGCCGGGCCCGGGAGGCTCAGCGGCGGGGCGGGTCGACCGGGTCGAGGTCGTCGATGGGCTGGATCGACACGTCCAGCGGCGAGGTCTCGTCGTCGTCCAGGTCGCCGAACCCGGACGCGGCCTCGCGCTTGGCCTTGCGACGGTCGTGGATCCAGGCCAGCAGCACCGAACCCTCGAACAGCAGGCTCATCGGGATCGCGAGCATGCACATGCTGATCGGGTCCTGGCTCGGCGTCGCCACCGCGGCGAAGACGAAGATCAGGAAGATCGCCATCCGCTGCCACTTGATCAGCCGGGACGCGGGCAGCACGCCGACCAGGTTGAGCATCGACACCAGCAGCGGCAGCTCGAACGCCGCGCCGAACACCAGCAGCATCGACGTCACGAAGCTGACGTAGTTGGGCACGGCCAGCACCGCGACCGTGCCCGGGCCGGCCAGGCCGACCAGCAGGTTGAGCGCCTTGCCGATGGTGAAGTAGGAGATCACCGCACCGGCCAGGAACAGCAGGGTCGCGCAGAACACGAACACCATCGACCAGCGCCGCTCGTTGCGGCGCAGGCCGGGGGTGACGAACGACCACAGCTGGTAGAGCCAGAACGGCGAGGACAGGATGATCCCGCAGATCACGCCGATCTTCAGCCGCAGCACGAAGCCGTCCAGCGGGCCGAAGAAGGCCAGCTGGCACTCGCCCACCGACGTCTGGCCGCTCGGGTTGAAGCGGCGGTTGGCCGGGAGCTGGCAGTAAGGCTCTTTGAGCAGGTCGAGAATCTGCGGATACAGGATCCAGCCGATGATCGCGCCGAGGAAGACGAAGAACAGCGCCTTGATCAGCCGGCTCCGCAGCTCCGTCAGGTGGTCGCGCAGCGACATCGTGCCGTCCACCGACCGCGGTCGGCGACGGACGACCCGCCGCAGTGCGTTCGGCAGAGCGGTCACTGCGCGACCTACCTCAACGGGTCTCGGACGGCGGCGGGACGTGCACCGGGCGCGGAGCCTCCGCGTACGGCTGGGGCGACGGGGCCGGGGTCGGCGTCACCGGGGGCGTCGGCGTGGCGGCCGGCGGCGGGGTGGTGGCCTCGCGGCGGTATTCCGCCTCGGCGCGCGACTCGAGGTCACGCGGCGACGGGTCGTCCCGCAGGCCCTTGGTCTCGGCCTTGAGGATCCGGGCCGAGCGGCCGACGGCACGCGCGGCGTCCGGCAGCTTCTTGTAGCCGAACAGCGCGAGGATGACGATCGCGATGATGATCAACTCTGGCGGACCGAGTCCGAGCATTGGCCTGACCTCTCAAGAAGACGACTGGCACATCGTACGACGGGAAAGGCGTTCTTCAGGGGCTGTCCACAGCCTGTCCTGACCGGTTCATCCGGCCCGGTGCCGTCCCTGGGGGGTGTCCGGCTGCAGCGTCGCGACCATCGGCGCCAGCTCCGCCCGGGTCGCCTCCACGGTCTTGCGCAGCCTCGTGAACTGCGAGAACAGCCCGTAACCGAGGATCGCGAGGAGCACCAGACAGACGCCGCCGACGGCGAGCCAGACGTACAGGACGACCACGGCCGGAACCCTACGCCCCCGACTTTTAGGGGTACGCGGAGAGGGCCTCTGCCGCCTCCGCGCGGACCTGCTCGGCCAGCCAGGGCGGCCCCACCAGCTCCACCGCGTCGCCCAGGCCCAGCACGAGCCGGCGCAGCCAGGCCGTGTCGGACGCCCGCAGGCCGACCTCCAGCCGGCCGTCGGGCAGCTCGGCGGCGGTCTCGCAGGCGTAGTAGTCGGCGATCCAGCGGGCCGGCGGGTCCAGCCGCAGGGTGACCAGCGGGTGCTCCGGGGCGGGCTGGTAGACGCCCTCGGACAGGTCGCGCGGGACCAGGTCGGCGGGCGGGTTCGACGGCTCGGCCAGCACCTCGACCCGGTCGACGCGGTCGACCCGGAAGAACCGCATCGCGGCCACGGACCGGCACCAGGCCTCCAGATACCACCGGCCGTCGGCCCAGCGCAGCCGGATCGGGTCCACGTCCCGCTCGGTGCTCTCGTCCCGGGCCGCGACGTAGTAGGCCAGGTGGACGGCCCGGCCCAGGTCCAGCGCGGCCCGCAGCTGGGCCAGGATCCGGTCCGAGGGCTCGACCGCGACCGCGACCGCGCTGGCCGCCTCGACGGCACCCCCGGCGGCCGCCTCGACCTTGGCCAGGGCCCGCTCGACCACGCCCCGGTCGGTCAGGCCGGGCTCGTCGGCCAGCGTGCGCAGGGCGACGACCAGGGCCAGCGCCTCGTCGGCGGTCAGCCGCAGCGGGCGGGCCAGGCCGGCGTCGTGGCCGACGGTGACGGTGTCGCCCTCGAAGGACAGGTCGATCAGGTCGCCCGGGCCGTGGCCGGGCAGGCCGCACATCCACAGCAGCTGCAGGTCCTGCCGCAGCTGCCGCTCGGGCACGCCGAAGTCCTCGGCCGCCTCCTCGACCCGCACCCCCGGGTGCGCGAGCAGGTACGGCAACAGCGCCAGCAGCCGCGGCAGCCGGTCCCCCGACGCGCTCACGATCCCCCCGCTCCCCCGGGGTGACGGCCTTCGCCCGGCCCGCCCCCGCCAGTCCCGGGCCGCCCGTCCCCGGGCCGCCCGTCCCCGGCGGTCCCGGCCCGCTCGGACCTCGGGCGCTCGGCCCCGGGGTGGGCCGGCAGCGGCGACGCGGCCGCCCCGGGCACGGAAGTGCCGTCAGCGGCGGACGCCGGGCCGGCGGGAGCCTCGCCCGGGGTGGAGGGTGGGCGGGGGGTCGCCTGGGCGCGGAGCCTGCGGATGACCGCGTCGCGCACCTCGGGCGGGGAGTCGACGATCGCGGCCGTGCCCTGCCGGGCGACCCGGTCGGCGATCCACTCGGTGTCGAAGTAGCCGATCTCGATCTCGTCCCAGTCCGACCCGCGCGGCCCGGGCCGTACCGAGGCCGCGATCTTGCGCAACCACACGCCCTGCCCCTGCCGGACCCGGATCCGCGCCGTCCGGGTGTATTCCGGCGGCTCGGTCTCGATCACGTAGCCGACCAGGTCGACCCCGGTCGGCACCTTCACCGCGCCGTCCGGCCCGACCGGCCGCACCGCGCCGACGACCCGGGACAGCCGGAAGCAGCGGGCCGCGTCCCGGTCGCGGTCGTGGCCGACCAGATACCACCGCCCGCGCCAGGAGACCACGCCCCAGGGCTCGACGTCGCGCTCGGCCTGCGCCCCGGACGGCTTCCGGTACGTGAAGCGCACCGCCCGCCCGGCCTGCACCGCGTCCAGGCACGGGTGCAGCGCCTCCTCGGCCGCGTCCAGCCGCGGCTCGACGTCCAGCGTCCGGGCCGGCTCCACGTCCACCCCGCCGGCCCGCAGCTTCAGCAGCGCGCCCCGGGCCGCGTCGGCCAGCTCGGCCGACTGCCACAGCCGCGCGGCCAGCCCGACCGCGGCGGCCTCGTCCGGCTCCAGCGACACCGCCGGCAGCTCGTAGTCGCGGCGGGCGATCCGGTAGCCCTCCTCGGTGTCGAAGATGCTGGTCCGCCCGGTCTCCAGCGGCACGCCCAGCTCGCGCAGCTCGGACTTGTCCCGCTCGAACATCCGCTTGAAGGCGTCGTCGGCCCGCGCCGTGCCGTCGTCCGGCTCGTATCCCGGCACCGCGGTCCGGATCCGGTCCGCGGTCAGGAACTGGCGGGTCGACAGCAGGCACAGCACGAGGTTGACCAGTCGCTCGGCCCGGCGCGACGACACCCGTCCAGGGTAGTCGGACCGGCCCCCAGTTACGGAACGCGAATTGCGCGGCGCGCCCGCCTACATCGAGGCGATGAGCTTCTCGACCCGCTCGTCCTGGGACCGGAACGGGTCCTTGCACAGGACCGTCCGCTGGGCCTGGTCGTTGAGCTTGAGGTGCACCCAGTCGACGGTGAAGTCGCGCCGCTTCTCCTGCGCCCGCCGGATGAACTCGCCCCGCAGCCGGGCCCGGGTCGTCTGCGGCGGCGTGTTCTTGCCCTCGAAGATGGCCACGTCGGAGGCGACCCGGTCGACCATCCCGCGCCGCTCCATGAGGTAGTAGAGCCCGCGACCGCGGTGGATGTCGTGGTAAGCCAGGTCGAGCTGGGCCACCCGGGGCGAGGACAGCGTCAGCCCGTGCTTGGCCCGGTAGCGCTCGATCAGCTGGTATTTCGTGGCCCAGTCGATCTCGCGGTCGATCAGCGACAGGTCGCCGGTGGCGATCGCGTCCAGGGTGCGGCCCCAGAGCTCGACCACCCGCTTGGAGGTCGGGTCGCCGCCGCGCCGGTCGACGAAGTCGGCCGCCTTCTGGTGGTATTCGCGCTGGATGTCCAGCGCGGTCGCCTCCCGCCCGTTGGCCAGCTTGACCCGGCGCTTGGAGGTGATGTCGTGTGAGACCTCGCGGATGGCCCGGATCGGGTTTTCCAAGGTCAGGTCCCGGAACACGATGCCGGCCTCGATCATGCGCAGCACCAGGTGGGTGGCGCCGACCTTGAGCAGCGTGGTCGTCTCGCTCATGTTGGAGTCGCCGACGATCACGTGCAGCCGGCGGAAGCGCTCGGCGTCCGCGTGCGGCTCGTCCCGGGTGTTGATGATCGGGCGGGACCGGGTCGTCGCCGAGGAGACGCCCTCCCAGATGTGCTCGGCCCGCTGGGACACGCAGTAGACCGCGCCCCGCGGCGTCTGCAGCACCTTGCCGGCCCCGCACACGACCTGCCGCGTCACCAGGAACGGGATCAGCACGTCGGCCAGCCGGGAAAACTCGCCGTGCCGGGCGACCAGGTAGTTTTCGTGGCAGCCGTAGGAGTTGCCGGCCGAGTCGGTGTTGTTCTTGAACAGGTAGATGTCGCCGGTGATGCCTTCCTCGTGCAGCCGGCGCTCGGCGTCCACGAGCAGGCCCTCGAGGATCCGCTCGCCGGCCTTGTCGTGCACGACCAGGTCGACGAGGTTGTCGCACTCGGGCGTCGCGTATTCCGGGTGCGAGCCGACGTCGAGGTAGAGCCGGGCCCCGTTGCGGAGGAAGACGTTGGACGAGCGGCCCCAGGACACGACCCGCCGGAAGAGGTAGCGCGCCACCTCGTCCGGCGAGAGCCGCCGCTGCCCGTGGAACGTGCACGTCACGCCGTACTCGTTCTCGAGCCCGAAGATGCGCCGATCCATGCCCCCACCCTACGGCGTCGGTAGGTTCGTGCACGTGACGAACATCCCCGACCAGGCCACCGTCGAGGCGCTCGGCAAGATCAGCGAGGCGCTGGAGACCGTGGAGCGCGCCCGCGGCCACCTCTACTCGTTCCACCAGCTGTCCGGATCGGCCGACCTCGCCCTGCAGGAGGGCGTCCGGGGCCTGCGCGCGGCCGGGCACGACGAGCTGGCCGAGGAGATCGAGGCCGGCCTGGTCGGCCGCAACGTGCTGCCGGACCGGTGGACCTTCCAGATCGTCGAGGAGTACGACGACGGCTACTGGTCGGTGTTCCGCGAGTACGAGAACAAGGCCCGGCAGTCGCTGGCCGGCGGTCGCCGGCACCTCTACGAGGCCGCCATGAAGGCCGACGAGCGGGCGGGCAAGAACCCGGAGGCCCAGATCCGCCCGCCCCGCTGACGCCCCGCCGCGCCCGCCAAGGACGGCTCCGCAGCCCCGTCAAGGGCGGCTCCGCAGCCC
>DATINN010000505.1:0-7307 GCA_035474175.1 Mycobacteriales bacterium
GCACGCATTGTTCGTACGCGAAAGGCACCGACGAGGAAGCAGGGGTTGACATGAGCACCGTCGAGAAGTCGATCGACGTCGACGTCGACGTGAGCACGGCGTACAACCAGTGGACCCAGTTCGAGTCGTTCCCGAACTTCATGGACGGCGTGGACCGGATCGACCAGCTCTCGCCCACCCAGACGCACTGGGTGACCACGATCGACGGCGTGCACCGCGAGTTCGACGCGGAGATCACCGAGCAGCACCCGGACGAGCGGATCGCCTGGGCCAGCACCGAGAGCCCCAAGCAGGCCGGTGTGGTCACCTTCCACCGGATCGACGCCGGGAAGTCCCGGGTCATGCTGCAGATGGACTTCGAGCCCGAGGGCATCGTGGAGACCGTCGGCGACAAGCTCGGCTTCGTCGGCCGCCAGGTCCAGGGTGACCTGGAGCGGTTCAAGAAGTTCATCGAGTCGCGCGGCACCGAGGAAGGCGCCTGGCGCGGCGACGTGGAGCGCCCGACGCCGTAGGCACAGCGCGGACAGCAGGGCCCGGACCGCCTGGCGGTCCGGGCCCTTCGCCGTGGCTCAGCGCTCGCGGGCGCCGGCCCGCAGCCGGGTCGGGTCGATCTCCCGCTCCGGGTGCCGCCGCAGGTATTCGTCCTCCAGCTCCGCCGTCCGCCGCGTGTGGACGGTCAGCGCGTCCCCCGACCCGTGCAGGAACGTCTCGTGCCGGGTCTGGTGGATGTGCGCGAGCTCGCGCAGCAGGTCCGCCTCGGCCAGCTCGCCCGCCGGGACACCCGAGTGATGGGCCACCGTTCCTCCTCCTACGTCGCACCATGTTTGCCCGGACCGTACGCGGTGACCATGGATCCATGCGTTCCCTCCCGCCGCTGGACGCGGCCGTCGAGGCCATCGAGCGGGCCAAGGCGCTCGACCCGACCGTGCAGGCGACGAAGAAGGCGATCGACGCCGGACTGTCCAACCCGGACCTGCGCGACGCCCTGCACGGCGTCTGGCTCGGCCACCCGCTGCACCCGGCCCTGATCCTGGTGCCGATGGGCAGCTGGGTGTCCGCCTCCGTGCTGGACTTCCTGCCCGGCCGCCGCGACGCCGCCCGCACCCTGGTCGGGCTGGGCGTGGTCGCCGTCGCCCCGACCGCGCTGTCCGGCTGGGCCGACTGGTCCGACCTGCACCCGCAGCAGCAGCGCACCGGCCTGGTGCACGCCGGCGCCAACGTGGTCGCGGCCGTGCTGCAGTTCGCGTCCTGGCGGGCGCGGCGGCAGGGCCGGCAGGCCCGCGGGGTCGCGCTCAGCCTGGCCGCGCTGTCCCTCGGCGGCGCCTCGGCCTACCTGGGCGGGCACCTGGCGTACCGGCAGGGGGCGGGGGTGAACCACGCCGAGGAGGCGCCGCACGTGCTGCCGGAGGAGTGGACCCGGCTGTGCACGCTGGACGAGCTGCCCGACGGCGAGCCGACCCGGCTGACCCTGGACGGCGTCCCCGTCTTCGTGCTGCGCCGCGACCGCCACGTCGACGTCCTCTACGACCTGTGCTCGCACCTGTCCGGGCCGCTGTCGGAGGGCTCGCTGTCCGGCTCCGGGGACGAGCTGTGCGTGACCTGCCCCTGGCACGGCAGCCAGTTCCGGGTCAGGGACGGGCAGGTCCGGCGTGGGCCGACGACGTACCCGCAGCCGGTGCTGCAGGTCCGGGTCGGAGCCGACGGCATCGTGCAGGCCCGGCTGGGGGAGGATGACTGACATGGAGCGTGGGAGCAGCAAGCATTCGGCCCGGGTGGACGAAGAGATGGAGCACGAGGTCGAGGGGATGATGACGGCCGAGCGGCCGACCCGGGCCGAGGAGTGGAAAGAGGCCGAGCCGGCGGGCGAGGACCAGCCCGACCCGGGCCGGTTCACCGGCACGCCGGAGCACCAGCCCGGGGTGCCGGCCGGCATGACGCTGGAGGAGGTCGAGCTGCGCAGCGACATCGCCGCGGCCCTGCCCCGGTCGGCGTTCCCCAACGACGAGTCCGGCCTGCTGGGCTACCTGGTCGACAACAACGCCCCCGACCGGCTGCGCCAGCTGATCTCCCAGCTGCCCACCGGCCAGGTCTTCGAGCAGGTCGGCGATGTCGTGCGGGCGCTGGGGCTGCACGAGGAGGAGCACCGGTCCTGACCTGGACCGGTGCCGTCCCGCGGGTAGCCTGGAGATCGACGACTTCGGGAGGCGCGTGCGGGTGGCGGCGGAGATCGAGCGCAAGTACGAGGTCCCGGCGGACTTCGCCCTGGACGAGGGGCTGACCGCCGCCGGGGCCACGCTCGGCGAGCCCGCCCGGCACGAGCTGGTGGCCGTCTACTACGACACCGCCGACCTCCGGCTGGCCGCCGACCGGGTGGCGCTGCGCCGGCGCACCGGCGGCACCGACGCCGGCTGGCACGTCAAGCGCTACCGCGGCGGCGAGGACCGGGACGAGGTCCAGCTGCCGGCCGGGCGGGGCGCGGCGGTGCCGGCCGCGGTCGGGGCCGAGGTCCGCGCGGTCAGCCGCGGCGGCGCCCTGCGCCCCATGGTCCGGATGACCACCGTCCGCACCGAGTGGCCGCTGGTCGGCCCGGACGGCACCGTGCTGGCGCTGATCGCCGACGACGAGGTCGCCAGCGAGATCGTCGCCGACCCGGCCGCCGGGCAGCGCTGGCGCGAGCTGGAGGTCGAGCTGGTCGAGGGCGACCGCGACCTGCTGCGCCGGGTGGACAAGAAGCTGCGCAAGGCCGGCGCGACCCGCTCGGCCGACCCGGCCAAGATCGCCCGGGCCCTGGAGGGCCGCTGGCCCACGGCCGACCCGGTGGCCGGGCCCCCGGGCAGCGCGGCCGCGGTCGTCGGCGACTACGTCCGGGCCCAGCGGGACGCGATCGTCGGCCACGACCCCCGGGTCCGGCGGGACGAGCCCGACGCGGTGCACAAGATGCGGGTCGCGACCCGGCGGCTGCGCAGCACGTTCACGACGTTCCGGCCGCTGTGGGACCGGGCCGCCACCGACCACCTGCGGGCCGAGCTCAAGTGGCTGGCCGAGGTGCTGGGCCGGGTCCGCGACGCCGAGGTGATGGCGGCCCGGCTGCAGCGGTCGCTGGACGGGCTGCCGCCGGAGCTGGTCGTCGGCCCGGTCGCGGCCCGGCTCACCGGCGGGCTGAAGGCCCAGGCGGTCAAGGACCACCGGTCGCTGGTGGCCGCGCTCAACGGCAGGCGCTACGCGGCCCTGCTCGACGAGCTGGACGCGCTGCTGGCGGCGGAGCCGACCGAGCGCGGGCTGCGCCCGGCCGCGACGTACGTGCCGCACCGGGTCAGGCGGACCCTGGCCACGGTCAACGACCTGCTCGACACCGCCGAGAAGGCCGCGCCGGACGCGCCGCCGCTGCCCGGCGTGCTGGACCGGGACACCGCGCTGCACGAGGCCCGCAAGTCGGCCAAGCAGGCGCGGTACGCGGCCGAGGCGGCCGCGCCCGTCGGCGGCGCCGGCGCGGCCGCGCTGGTGACCGCGCTGGAAGACCTGCAGGAGCTGCTCGGCGACCAGCACGACTCGGTGGTCACCCGCGACCTGCTGCGCACGGTCGCGATGCAGGCCCACGGGGCCGGGGAGAACGCGTTCACCTACGGGCGGCTGCACTCGGCCGAGGCGGCGTCGGCCACCGGCGTGGAGGCCGGCCTGCCCGCCGCCCGCAAGGCCCTGTCCCGCAAGAAGGCCGTGGGCTGGCTGGGCTGACGCTGCCGGGCCGGGTCAGTCCGGCTCGACCTTGAGCAGGTCCAGGACCTCCTTCTCCAGGGCGCTGCGCATCGCGTCGTCGGAGCGCTTGTTCGGCGGCACGACGATCGTCGTGCCGCCGTGGTAGAGGTCGACCACCCGCGGGTCCACATAGGACGTCTTGCACACGGCCGGGGTGTTGCCCAGCGCCTCGCTCACCTCGACGTACCCGGAGCGGACGGTCCTGTCGCGGCCCCGCTTGGACGCCGGCACCGGCTCCCGGCCCAGGATCGCGGCCATCAGCACGGTCGCGTGCCAGGTCCGGAAGTCCTTGGCCGACATCTCCAGCCCCGACACCTCGCGCAGGTATTCGTTGACCGTGGTGCTCTTCACGTCGTTCCAGGACTCCCCGGTCCGGTACGCGAACAGCTCCGGGTTGGGGTCGTTGCGGCGGCGGCGCAGCGCGTCGACCACCGCCCGCACCGCGGGGTCGTCGATGGTCTCCTGCCGGCGCAGGCCGTGCTTGGCGGTGTAGTCGAACATCAGCTTGCCGTTCCGGACCTTGACGTGCTCGCGCCGGAGCGTGGCCAGGCCGTAGGTGCTGTGCTCCTCGGCGTACTCCTCGCCGCCGATGCGGAACAGCCCGAGGTCGAGCAGCCGGGCCGCCGCGGCCAGCACCCGCGCCCGGTCCAGCTCGGTGCGCCTGAGGTCGCGGACCCAGCGCCGGCGCATCGCCGGCAGCCGCTCCCCCACCTGCAGCACCTTCAGGTGCTTGGCCTGGGCCCGGCGCTGCTGCCACAGCTCGTGGTAGCGGTACTGCCGGCGGCCGGCCGCGTCGGTGCCGACGGCCTGGATGTGCCCGTACGGGTGGGGGCTGATCCACACGTCCCGGTACGCGGGCGGGATGGCCAGCGCCCGGACCCGGGCCAGCGTGTCCGGGTCGGTGATCCGGCTGCCGTCGGCGTCGAGGAACACCCAGCCCCGGCCGGCCCGCCGGCGGGTCAGGCCGGGCTTGCTCAGGTCACTGCGACGAAGCCGCGGTGGCACGGACCCACCTCCTCGCTGCGGTCAGGACTTCCGGCACGGTCAGCGCCAGCAGCGCCGGGTCCGGGTGTGCCCCGTGCGGGTCACCTCTACCCTCGCCCTTCCACAACACCGTGTGCGGGCCGGAGCGCGGGCCCCACTCGGCCGGCGGCGTCGGGCCGAACAGCAGCACCGACGGCGTCCCGTACGCGGTGGCCAGGTGGGCCACGCCGGTGTCGCCGCAGACGACCAGGGCCGCGTCGGCGACCAGCGCGGCCAGCTCCGGCAGGCTGGTGACCACCGGCTCGGCACCGACGGCGGCGGCGAGGCCGCGTTCGGACGGTCCGGCGGTGACGACGACCCGGTGCCCGTCCTGCTGCAGCGCCCGGGCCACGGCCGCGAACCGGTCGGCCGGCCAGCGCCGGGACCCCGACGCCGCGCCGGGGTGGACCACCACCGCGCCGGGCGCCGGGCTCGACCCGGCCGGCCGGGCCAGGGCGAGGTCGCCGGGGTCCGCGGGCACGCCGTGGTGGCGCAGCAGCCGGCACCAGCGGTCGACCTCGTGCTCGGCGGCCGTCCACTGTGGACCGTCCCCGAACGACCACAGCTCCCCCGGGTCGGTCGCCCGCAGCAGCGCGGTCGACTCCGGGCCGCGGCCGTGCAGGTTGACCGCCAGCGCCGGGCGGTCCGTCCGCAGTGGACGGTCGAGCCCGGGCTGGTCCAGCACCGCGTCGACCGCGCCGGTCAGCGCGGCCAGCGGCGCCAGCGCGGCCGGGGCGGCCAGGACCAGCCGGTGCTCCGGCCAGGCCCGGCGCAGCGCCCGCAGCGCCGGCACCCCGGTCAGCAGGTCGCCGAGGCCCAGCGCCCGCAGGACCAGCAGGTCCCCCGGGCCGGCCCCGGCCCCGGGATTCAGGGCACCCGGGCCGGCCCCGGCCCCGGGATTCGGGGTACCCGGCCCGGCCCCGGCGCCCGGGCGGCTCCGGCCGCCCGGGTCCGGGGAGGCGGGGCCTACGGCCACGAGCTCTCCACCGACGGGGTGATGACCAGCTCCCGGACCTCGCACCCCTCGGGCTGGCGCAGCGCGAACAGCACCGCCTGGGCCACGTTGCCGGGGTCGTTGAGCTTCGCGTCCGCCGGCGGCTTGTACTTCTCGTCCCGGTCGTCGAAGAACGCGGTGTGCATGCCGCCCGGCACCAGCATGGTGACGCCGACGATGCCCTGCAGCTCCGCGGCCAGCGCCCGGCTGAACCCGACTACCCCGAACTTCGACGCGCAGTACGCCGTGGCGTCCGACAGCGCCCGGAAGCCCAGCGTCGACGCGCACGTCACGACCTTGCCGTGCGACGACGTCAGGTAGGGCAGCGCGGCCCGCACCACCGCGGCCGTGCCGAGCAGGTTGACCAGCACCACCCGGTCCCAGTCGGCACCGTCCACATCGGACAGCGTGCCGCACTTGTCGGTGCCGGCCGGGGTGAACACCGCGTCCAGCCCGCCGTTGCGCTCCGCCACCGTGCGGACCGCGGCCTCGGCGGCGCGCGAGTCGGCCAGGTCGACGACCTCGAAGTCGGCGATCGCGTCCTTGACCTCCGCCTCCGGCGGCACCCGGTCCAGCACCACGGCCCTGCCCCCGGCCGCCGCCACCGCCAGCGCGGTCGCGGCGCCCAGCCCGGAGGCACCCCCGGTGATCAGCACGGTTCCCAGCGGACGCTCAGCCATCCTGCCTCCCAGCAGTAGTCGTCATCTCGCGGATCTCGTTCGTCCCGGCCGACTCGACCAGGCCGGTGGTGGACCGCCCGGCCAGGTAGGGCACCACCACGACCTCGCCGCCCCAGCCCGCGAGCAGCTCGGTCTCCGGCAGCGCCGAGGCCGAGTAGTCGCCGCCCTTCACCCACACGTCCGGGCGGATCCGTTCCAGCACCGCCAGCGGCGTGTCCTCGCCGAAGACGGTGACCGCGTCGACCGCGCCCAGCGCCTCCAGCACCCGGACCCGGTCCCGCTCCGGCACCAGCGGGCGGCCCTCGCCCTTCAGCCGCCGCACCGACTCGTCGGAGTTGAGGCAGACGACCAGGCAGTCCCCGAGCCGGCGGGCGGCGGCCAGGGTGGCCACGTGCCCGGCGTGCAGCAGGTCGAAGCAGCCGCCGGTGGCGACGACGGTGCCGCCGGCGGCACGGGTCCGCCGCACCACCTCGGCCACGTCGGCCGGCGCGCCCGCCCGGGGCGGCGCCGGGGCGGTGGGTGCGGCCAGCGAGGCCGGCCCGCCCGCGGCCACGTACGCCGACGCCGCGGCCACCCCGGCCGTGACCGCCTCGCTCGGCAGCGCCCCGGTGGCCAGCTTCCCGGCCACGGTCGCGGCGAACCGGTCGCCGGCCCCGCACGGGTCGGCGGCCGGGGCCGAGACCGGCGCCGGCACCGCCAGCGGCACCTCGTCCGGGCCGGCCGAGACGAGCAGCGCCCCGTCCGCGCCCAGGGTCACGGCGACGCCGCCGGCCCGCCACCGCCCGGCCAGCTCGCGCCCCGCCCGCGCGGCCGCGGCGATCCGGCCGCCACCGCCGGCCCTTCCACCGGAGCGCGGA
>DATINN010000506.1:0-8554 GCA_035474175.1 Mycobacteriales bacterium
CGCTGCTGTTCGCCGGGGCGGCCACGCCGCCGCCGGAGGAGATCGACACCACGATGCCCGGGGTCTTCCGGGCCCGCACCGTGACCACGCCGTCGGGCCGGTACGGGCACCTGCGGATCTTCACCTTCTACGTCGAGGACCCGTACGCGTTCGTGGCCGAGTTCGTCCGGCTGGCCGGGCTGCTGCCGCCGGACGGGCTGATCGTCGACGTGCGCGGCAACTCCGGCGGGCACCTGTTCGCGGCCGAGTTCACCCTGCAGACGCTGACGCCGCGGCCGATCGTGCCCGAGCCGATGCAGTTCGCGGCCACCCCGCTCAACCTGCGGATCTGCCGCAAGCCGACCGAGGACCTGTCCGACGACCTGAGCCTGGGACCGTGGGTGAGCTCGCTGGAGCAGGCGACCCAGCTCGGCGCCGGCTTCTCCTCCGCGTTCCCGATGACCCCCGCGGCCGGGGCGAACGCCTGGGGCCAGCGCTACCACGGCCCGGTCGTGCTGGTCACCGACGCGCTCTGCTACTCGGCCACGGACGTCTTCGCGGCCGGCTTCCAGGACCACGGCATCGGCCCGGTGCTCGGCGTCGACGCCAACACCGGCGCGGGCGGCGCCAACGTCTGGACCCACGAGCTGCTGCGGCTGCTGCTGGACTCGGCCCCGGCCGACCCGGACAACCCGTACCGGCCGCTGCCGAAGGGGGCCGAGATCCGGGTCGCGATGCGGCGCAACCTCCGGGTCGGTCCGCGGGCCGGGATCCTGCTGGAGGACCTCGGCGTGGTGCCGGACGTCCGCCACCACCTGACCCGGGCCGACGTGCTCGCCGGCAACGTCGACCTGCTGGCCCGGGCCGGCGCGCTGCTGGCCCGGATGCCGGTGCGGGCGCTGGCCGTCCGGCCGGTCCGGCGCGGGACGGAGCTGACCCTCGACGTCTCCGCGTCCGGCGTGGACCAGGTCGACGTCTACCTGGACGGCCGGCCGCGCGGCTCGGTGCGGGTCGTCGACGGCGTCGCGGCGGCGACGATCAGCGGCGCCGGCCGGGCCCGGGTGGCCCGGGTCGAGGGCTTCGCCGACGGCGAGCTGGTGGCGGCCCGGACGATCCGGCTTCAGCGGGCGGCGGGCCAGCCGGCGGGGCCGACCGGGACCTCGACCCGGAGCACCTGACCGTCCCACCGCACGTCCGGGTCGGCCAGGCCGGCCATGCCGGGCCAGCGGGCGGCCACGACGTAGAGGTGCGGGCGGTCGGTGCCGCCGAGCATGCAGGCGAAGCCGCCGCGGTCGAGGGCGACGGTCGCCAGCCGCTCGCCGCCCTCGGCCACCCGGACGCAGTGCTGGTGCGGCACGTCGGCGTACCAGATCGCGCCCTCGGCGTCGGCGTAGATGCCGTCGGGGGCGGCGTCGCCGAGGTCGGCCCAGACCCGGCGCCCGGACAGGCCGCCGTCCGGGCCGATGGCGAAGCCGACCAGCTGGTGGCGGTAGGAGTCGGCGACGACCAGGGTCCCGCCGTCGGCGGTGAAGGCCATGCCGTTGGGGAACGCCAGGTCCTCGGCCACGACCCGGGCGGTGCCGTCCGGGGTGACGAGGGCGACGAAGCCCGGCTGCACCGGCCCGTCCGGCGGGCCGGCCGCGAAGTCGAAGTTCCCGCTGTTGACGTACGCGTGACCGCGGCCGTCCACGACGATGTCGTTGAAGCCGAACCGCGACAGCCCCGCCAGGTCCCCGTACGGGGCGAGGCTGCCGTCGGCCTCCCGCGCCAGCAGCGCCATCCGCTGGTTGGAGACCAGCAGCGGCCGGCCGTCGGGCAGGAAGTCGAAGCACAGCGGCAGCGACCGGTGCCGCACGACCACCTCGGCCGCGCCGGCGTCGTCGACCGCGACGATCTCGCCCGCGGTCCAGTCGCTGAACCACAGCCGTCCCGCGTGCCAGCGCGGCGACTCCACCAGACCGCGGCCGGTCAGCAGCACGTCCATGCCGAGATCATGGCGGACCCGGCCCGGCGTGCGAGGCTTGGGCCCATGCCGATCACCGTGCGGCCGGTCACCGAGGCGCTCTTCGACGACGTCCAGACCGTCTTCGGCACCCGGGGCCAGGCCGCGTCCTGCCAGTGCCAGGGCTACCGGCTGGGCTGGCACGCCCAGCACTCCCCCGACGTGCAGGGCCGCCGTGAGCTGCTGCGGGACCAGGTGGCCGAGGGCCACGGGCTGCTCGCGTACGACGACGGCGAGCCGGTCGGCTGGTGCTCGATGGCGCCCCGCAGCGACTACGCCTACCTGCGCAAGACGACCTGGAACGGGCGCAGCGAGGACCGGGCCGACCCCGGCATCTGGGCCGTCACCTGCTTCGTGACCCGGGCCGGCCACCGCCGCCAGGGCGTGAGCCGCGTGCTCGCCGCCGGCACCGTCGACCTCGCCCGCGACCGCGGTGCCCGCGCGGTCGAGGCCTACCCGATGAAGCCGGCCCCGGGCAAGGACGTCACCTGGGGCGAGATGCACGTCGGCGCGCTCAGCGCGTTCCTCGCCGCCGGCTACCGGGTGGTCCACACCCCGTCGCTGCGGCGCGCGGTGGTCCGCTTCGAGTTCTGAGCCCGGACCGCGAGCAGGACCAGGACCAGCGCGGTGGCGGTGCCGTAGGAGAGCTTCTTCATCGGTTCCTGCTGCAGGTCCAGCGCCCCGACGAAGTACGGCAGGTAGGCGGCGGCCGCGGCCGGCAGCCACTCCCAGCGGCCGGACAGGGCGATCAGCGCGACCAGCATGAGCGCGTACCAGGGGTAGTTGGCACCGGCCAGCAGCACCGCCACCCCGGTGAGCACCACGGCACCGTCCCAGGGCCGGTCCGGGTCGGTCCGCCAGGCCACCGCGGCCGCGACCGCGGCCAGGATCAGCGCGGCCAGCGCGGCCGCCACCCCGACCGGCACCGGCGCCGGCAGCAGGATCCGCAGCACGGCGAACCGGCCGCTGCCGTCGTACCCCTCCTCGCTGAGATAGCCCGGCAGGTAGCCGAGGACCTTGGTGCCCACGGCCAGCACGTGCGGCAGGTACGACAGCGCGAACGTCACCGCCGCGGCCGCGCACACGGCCGGGCCGCGGCGGCGCAGCACCGCCGGCAGGACCAGCGCCGGGTAGAGCTTGACCGCGACGGCCGCGCCCAGCAGCACGCCCCCGAGCACGGCCCGGCGGGCGGCGGCGTACCGGAGGCCGACGACCACGAGCAGCGCGGCCAGCACGTCCACGTGCGCGGCGTTGCCGGCCTCGACCACGACCAGCGGGCACCAGGCCCAGAGCACGGCCCAGCGCGGATCCCGCCCGGCCGCCCGCAGCGCCAGGATCACCGCGCCGGTGGTCAGCAGCGCCAGCAGCGCGGCCGCGAGCTGCCAGGGCTTCCAGCGCGAGCCCGGCGGCGAGACCCGGTGCACGCCGAGGAAGTACGCCTCCGCGACCGGCGGGTAGATGGTCGGCGAGGTCGGGTGGTTCATGATCGTGCAGACCGGGGTCCGGTCCTGGCAGCCCGGTGGGAACAGCCAGTCGTCGCGGTGCGCGGCCAGCGCGGGGTCCACCGGCGGATACCGGTACGGGTCCGTGCCGGACGCCTGGATCCGGCCGTCCCAGGCGTACCGGTAGAGGTCGTCGGTGCTGCGCGGCGGCCAGCCGATCGCGACCAGCTGCAGCAGCACGGCACCGGCCACGATCAGCGGCACGGCCCGGGCCGGCGGCGGCGTCCGCAGCACCAGCCCGACCGCGACCGGGAAGGCCAGCCAGGCCGCGGCGAGCAGGCCGAGCAGCCTCCAGCGGGCGTCGTTCGGGGTGCCGGCGGCGAACGCGGCGGCGAGGATCCCGGCCAGCACGAGCAGCCCGGCGGCCGCCGGCCAGGTCCGCGAGGTCGTCACGCACCGCAGCTTGCCGCAGGGGACGGTCCGCGCCGGCCGTCGGCGCGCAGGCGTCCCCGCTCCGTAAGGGTTGCCGGCCCGTTGGCTGCCTAGTGTCACCAGCGTGCCCTCACCGCTGACCCGGCCGCTGCCGGAACCACCGGACTCGCTGCGGCAGGGACCGCTGCGGGCGGATGCCTGGCCGTCGCCGCTGCACGACCGCGAGGTCACCGCCCGGCTCGGTCGCTGGCTCGGCATCGCCTTCGCGGTCTGCTTCGTCACCGGGCTGATCAGCCACTACCTGCAGCACCCGCCGTCCTGGCTGACCTCGGTGCCGAGCCGGCCGGTCTGGGGCTACCGGGTCAGCCAGGGCATCCACGTCGCCACCGGCATCGCCAGTGTCCCGCTGCTGCTGGCCAAGCTCTGGGCCGTCTCGCCCAGGCTCTGGTCCTGGCCGCCGGTGCGCTCGGTGCTGCACGGGCTGGAGCGGCTCTCGATCCTCGCGCTCGTCGCGGCCGCGCTGTTCGAGGTCGCCAGCGGGCTGCTCAACGTCGTGCAGTGGTACCCGTGGTCGTTCTTCTTCCCGCGGGTGCACTACTACGTCGCGTACGTCGCCATCGGCTCGATCGCGCTGCACGTGGCGGTCAAGGCGCCGGTGATCGCGCAGGCGTTGCGCCGGCCGGTGCCCGACGGCGACGGCCGGCGCGGCTTCCTGCTCGCGGTCGGCGCCGCCGTCGCGACCGTCACCGTGGTCACCGTCGGGCAGACGCTGCGCCCGCTGGCCCCGCTCGCGGTGCTGGCCCCGCGCCGGCCGGACGTCGGCCCGCAGGGCCTGCCGGTCAACCGGACCGCCGCGGGGGCCGGGATGCGCCCGGTGACCGCCGCGTACCGGCTGGCCGTCGACGGTCCCCGCCCGTACGCGCTGACGCTGGCGGAGCTGCGGGCCCTGCCGCAGCACGAGGCCGAGCTGCCGATCGCCTGCGTCGAGGGCTGGAGCGCGAACGCCCGCTGGCGCGGGGTCCGGCTGCGCGACCTGCTCGACCGGGCCGGCGCCCCGGCCGGAGCCGCGGCCCGGGTCACCTCGATGGAGCGCGACGGCCTCTACCGGGAGTCCATCGTGGACGGTCCCCACGCCGGCGACGAGCTGACCCTGCTGGCGCTGGAGGTCAACGGCGAGCCGCTGGCGCTGGACCACGGCAGCCCGGTCCGGCTGATCGCGCCCAACCGGCCGGGCGTGCTGCAGACGAAGTGGGTCGGCCGGGTGGAGGTGCTGTGAAGGCCTGGCGGATCGGACTCGGCGCGATCGGCGTCGCCGGTGTCCTCTTCGGACTGCGCGGTCTCGTCCTCGGCGGGGTGGCCACGCACTGGCCGGTGCCGGCGGTCTGGCTGGTGGCCGGGGTGCTCGCGCACGACCTGGTGCTGGTCCCGCTCGTCGCCGCGGCCGGCTGGGTGCTGGCCCGGGTGGTGCCGGCCCGGGTCCGGCCGGTGCTGCGCGGCGGCCTGCTCGTCGCCGCCGCCGTCACGCTGGTGGCGCTGCCGGTGCTCAGCGGCAAGGGCGACGCGACCAACGCCTCGCTCACCCCGCTGGACTACCCGCGCAACCTGGCGATCGTGCTCGGCGCCGTCGCCGCCGGCACCGCGGTGCTGGCCGTGGTCCGGCTCAGCTCGGGACGGGAAGCCTGATCACGAAGCGGCAGCCGACGCCGGCGTTCTCCACCTCGATCTGGCCGCGGTGCGCCTCGACCAGCCCGCGGGCGATGGCCAGCCCGAGCCCGGCGCCCGCGGTCAGCCCGGCACCGTCCGGTGTGGACGACGGCCGGGCCGCCTCGCCCCGGAACGCGACCTCGAAGACCCGGGGCAGGTCGGTGTCCGGGATGCCGCCGCAGGCGTCCTGCACGGCCAGCCAGGCGCCGTCGTCGTCGGAACCGGCGGCCAGCTCGACCGTCCCGTCGGGCGGGGTGTGCCGGATCGCGTTGGCCAGCAGGTTGCGGACGACCCGGCCCAGCTCGGCGTCGGAGCCGGACACGACCGGCCAGGCGGCGGCCCGGTCGGCCCGGATGCGGACCCGCTTGGCCGCGGCGGCCGGGTCGACGACGGCGACCGCGTCGGACACGACGTCGGCCAGCGACAGCCGGTCCAGCTGCAGGCGCAGCGCGCCGGCGTGGATCCGGGACAGCTCGAACAGGTCGTCGACCATCGCGGTCAGCCGCTCGGTCTCCGTCGTCATCCGGGCGTGGTAGCGGGCGACCTGGTCCGGCGCGTCGACGACGCCGTCCTCCAGCGCCTCGGCCATCGCCCGCAACCCGGCCAGCGGGGTGCGCAGGTCGTGGGACATCCAGGCCACCAGCTCGCGCCGGCTGGCCTCCAGCGCCCGCTCCCGCTCGGCCGCCTCCCGCTCCCACACGCTCTGCCGGGCCAGCCGGCGGCCCAGCCCCAGCGCCGAGACCAGCGCGACCGTGCCGGCCGAGACCAGCACCAGCAGCACCACGCCGAGGTCGTGGGTGGACAGGAACATCGCGTACGACGTGCCGATCATCCCGGCGACGACGCCGAGCACGCCGATCAGCACGACCACCGAGATGCTGGCCGCGATCGAGCGCCGGCCGAGCAGCCGCAGCGCCAGCCCGCCGGCCAGCCCGACCGGGACGGTGCAGCCCAGCGCGATGAGGACGACCTGGACGGCGGCCGGCATCACGGCCGCACCGGGTCGTAGCGGTAGCCGACGCCCCAGACGGTGGCGACCCGCGCGTCGGTGCCACCGGGGGCCAGCTTCTCCCGCAACCGTCGCACGTGGACGGTGACCGTCGAGTGATCGCCGTACGTCCAGCCCCAGACCCGCTCCAGCAGCTCGACCCGGGTGAAGGCCTGCTGCGGGTGGGCGAGCAGGAAGGCCAGCAGGTCGAACTCCCGTACGGTCAGGGCCAGCTCGTGGCCGCCGAGGGTGGCGATCCGGGCCGCGACGTCGACGCTGAGGTCGCCGTCGCGCAGCACGTCCGGCCGGGTGGGCCGGCGCACCGGCTCCCGGCTGCGGCGCAGCACCGAGCGCACCCGCAGGGTCAGCTCCCGCGGCGAGAACGGCTTCGTCACGTAGTCGTCGGCGCCCAGCTCCAGGCCGAGCACCCGGTCGGACTCCTCGCCGAGCGCGGTCAGCATGACGATCGGCACCGAGCTGGTCTCCCGCAGCCGCCGGCAGACCTCCAGGCCGGACAGGCCCGGCAGCATCAGGTCCAGCACCACCAGGTCCGGCGGCGCGGACAGGGCCCGGGACAGCGCCTCGGCCCCGTCGCCGACGACGTCGACGGTCATGCCGGCCACCTCCAGGTAGCGCCGGACGACATCGCTCACCGTCGCGTCGTCGTCGGCCAGCAGCACCCGGTCCGCACCCACGCTCCCCACCGTAGGACCAGCCAGGAAATTCCCCGGCGGGCACGGGCAGACGTTCGTGACTCGTAATCAGCCGCGAGCCCCCGGCCTGGTTACGGTGCGCGGATGCGCAGCATGATCGACGTCGTACTGCCCTGCCTGGACGAGGCCGCCGCCCTGCCCTGGGTGCTGGGCCGGCTGCCGGCCGGCTACCGGGCGGTGGTCGCCGACAACGGCTCGACCGACGGGTCCGCCGACATCGCCCGGTCGTACGGGGCCCGGGTCGTCACCGTGCCGCAGCGCGGCTTCGGCGCGGCGGTGCACGCCGGGCTGCTCAGCTGCACCTCCGAGGTGGTCTGCGTGCTGGACGCCGACGGTTCCCTCGACCCGGCGCAGCTGCCCGACGTGGCTGCCCCGGTGCTGCGCGGCCAGGCCGACCTGGTGCTCGGCCGGCGTCGCCCCACCACCCGGGCGGCCTGGCCCTGGCACGGCCGGGCCGGCAACGCGCTGCTGGCCCGGCGGCTGCGCCGGCGCACCGGGACGAGCCTGTCCGACCTCGGCCCGATGCGGGCGTTCGCCCGGCAGCCGCTGCTCGACCTCGGGGTGACCGACCGCCGGTTCGGCTACCCGCTGGAGGTCGTGCTGCGCGCGGCCGCCGCCGGCTGGCGGATCGCGGAGGTCGACGTCGCGTACGGGCCGCGCGCGGCCGGCACCCGCTCGAAGGTCACCGGCTCCGTCCGCGGCACCGTCCGCGCGGTCCGCGACATGGCCGGGGTGCTGTCCCGGTGACCGTGCTCGTGCTGGCCAAGGCCCCGGAGCCGGGCCGGGTCAAGACCCGGCTCTGCCCACCCTGCACGCCGGAGCAGGCCGCCGCCATCGCGGCCGCGGCGCTCGCGGACACGCTGCACGCCGCCGCCGGTGCCGACCGGGTCGTGCTCGCCCTGGACGGCCGGACGACCGCGCCGCCGGGTGTCCGCGTCGTGCCGCAGCACGGGCACGGCCTGGCCGACCGGATCGCGGCCGCCTTCGCCGCCGCCGGGCCGGGACCGATCCTGCAGATCGGGATGGACACCCCGCAGGCGCACGCCTGGCTGCTGGCGTCCTGCCTGTCCGAGCTGGACTCCGCCCGCGACCCGGTCGACGCCGTCCTCGGTCCGGCCGAGGACGGTGGCTGGTGGGCGCTGGGACTGCACGACCCGCGGCACGCCGGGCTGCTGCGGGCGGTGCCGATGTCCACCCCGGACACCGGCCGGCGCACGCTGGCCGCGCTGCACGGGGCCGGGCTGCGGGTGCGGATGCTGCCGGCGCTGCGCGACGTGGACGAGTGGGCCGACGC
>DATINN010000507.1:0-6912 GCA_035474175.1 Mycobacteriales bacterium
GCACCGCCGACGGCACCGCCGACGGCACCGCTGTCGACGGCACCGCTGTCGACGGCGCCGCTGTCGACGGCGCCGCCGACGGCACCGCTCTCGACGGCACCGCCAACGGCACCGCCGACGGCACCGCTCTCGACCGCACCCCTCTCGACCGCGCCGCCCGCGCAAACACCGGCGGGACAGGGGGTTTGGTGATCGACGGGCCGGGGGCCGCGCGGGCCGCCCGGGCCTACCTCGCGGTCGCCGCACCCGGCACCGGCGGCGCCGTCCGTACCGAGGGGACGACCGTGGTCGTGGTCTGCCGGCGGACCGTGCGGGTCCCGTTCGGGGCCGTAATCGCGCGCCCGCACGGGATCCCGGAGACGGCGACCGCCCGCGCCCGCACCGTCGTGCGACCGTCCACCTGAGCCGTACACAGTGGCCGGACACAATGGACAGTTGCCGGATGTGCTGGCGCGCCTGCGAAGATCGTGGGACCGTTGACAGCGTGGCCACCACTCTCAACTCCACCGCCGCCGCCCTGCTCGGCCTGCTGCACGAGGGGCCGATGACCGGCGGCGAGCTGGTCGCCGCCGCCAAGGAGCGGATGGAGCCCTTCTGGAGCGTCACCCGCAGCCAGGTCTACCGGGAGCTGCCCGGCCTCGCCGACGCCGGCTTCGTCCGCCCGGGCAAGCTCGGTCCCCGCGCCGCCCAGCCCTACACGATCACCGCCGCCGGCAAGCGCGCCTTCCGGGCCTGGCTGGCCGAGGACGCCGGCACCGACCACTCCCGCAACCCGCTGGTGCTGCGGGTCGGCTTCGGCGCTCACCACCAGCCCGGTGCGGTCGCGACGCTCGTCGCCGACGCCCGCGGTCGCCACCAGGACGCGCTGGCCACCAACCGCGCCCGGGTGACGAAGCTGAAGAAGGAGGGCGGCGACCCGTTCCTCCTCGCCACGGCCGAGTTCGGCGTCGCCTACGAGCGCGCGCTGCTGCGCTGGCTCGACTCGGTCCCGACGGACTAGCGCGCAGCGCAGACTCCAGCGCGAACCCGGCGAGCCCGGCGAGCAAGTACCCTGGTCTGTTGTGACCGACGATGTGCCCGCCGAGCTCAAGGAGCTGTCCGCCACCCTCACCAGCATCGAGAAGGTGCTGGACCTGGAGGCGCTCCGCAAGGAGGTCGCCGACCTGGAGGAGCAGGCCGCCCAGCCCGACCTGTGGTCCGACCAGGAGCGCGCCCAGCGGGTGACCAGCCGGCTGTCCCAGGTGCAGGCCGACCTGCGCCGGGTCGACGACCTGCGCCGCCGGCTGGAGGACGCCGGCCTGATGCACGAGCTGGCCGAGGCCGAGGACGACCAGGCCACCCGCGACGAGATCGAGACCGAGATGGTCGGCCTGCGCAAGCTGATCGGCGAGCTGGAGGTCCGCACCCTGCTCGGCGGGGAGTACGACGCCCGCGACGCGCTGGTGACCGTGCAGGCCGAGGCGGGCGGGGTGGACGCCGCCGACTGGGCCCAGATGCTGCTGCGGATGTATCTGCGCTGGGCCGAGCGCCACGGCTACCCGACCGAGGTCTACGACACGTCCTACGCGGAGGAGGCCGGCATCAAGTCGGCCACCTTCGTGGTCAAGTCGCAGTACGCGTACGGCACGCTGGCCGGGGAGCACGGCACCCACCGGCTGGTCCGGATCTCGCCGTTCGACAACCAGCACCGCCGCCAGACCAGCTTCGCCGGCGTCGACGTGGTCCCGGTGGTGCAGCCGACCGACCACATCGAGGTCGACGACAAGGACCTGCGCGTCGACGTCTACCGGTCGAGCGGCCCCGGCGGGCAGGGCGTCAACACCACCGACTCCGCCGTCCGGATCACCCACCTGCCGACCGGCATCGTGGTCTCCTGCCAGAACGAGCGCTCCCAGATCCAGAACAAGGCCAGCGCGATGAACGTGCTGCAGGCCAAGCTGCTGGAGCGGCGCCGGCAGGAGGAGCGGGCCACCATGGACGCGCTGCGCGGCGACGGCGGCAGCTCCTGGGGCAATCAGATCCGCAGCTACGTGCTCCACCCGTACCAGATGGTCAAGGACCTGCGCACCGAGGTCGAGACCGGCAACACCTCGGCGGTTCTGGACGGCGACATCGACGATTTCGTCGAGGCGGAGATCCGCTGGAAGCAGCGCGAGGGCGTGTAAGGACCCTGGGATTTTAGTCCCACACCGCACGCGTGGGTAGACTCCGCTCCCGTGATCCGCCTGGACCGAGTAACGAAGCTCTACCCGTCGAGCGCCCGACCTGCTCTCGACGACGTCAGCCTCAACGTGGACAAGGGCGAGTTCGTCTTCCTCATCGGCCCGTCCGGGTCCGGCAAGTCGACGTTCCTGCGCCTCCTGCTCAAGGAGGAAAACCCGACCCGCGGTCGGGTCCAGGTCGCCGGCAAGGACCTGGGGCGGCTGTCGAGATGGAAGGTCCCGGCGCTGCGCCGCACGATCGGCTGCGTCTTCCAGGACTTCCGGCTGCTGGAGAAGAAGTCGGTGGCCGACAACGTCGGCTTCGCCCTGGAGGTCATCGGCAAGCCCGCGCACACCATCCGCAAGGTGGTGCCGGAGGTGCTGGAGCTGGTCGGCCTCGACGGCAAGGCCAACCGGCTGCCGGGGGAGCTGTCCGGTGGTGAGCAGCAGCGGGTCGCGATCGCCCGCGCGTTCGTCAACCGGCCGCTGGTCCTGCTGGCCGACGAGCCGACCGGAAACCTCGACCCCGACACCAGCCAGGACATCATGCTGCTGCTCGAGCGCATCAACCGGACGGGAACCACGGTCCTGATGGCGACCCACGACAACAACATCGTCGACTCGATGCGCCGCCGGGTGATCGAGCTGGAGCTGGGCCGGCTGGTCCGCGACCAGGCCCGCGGCGTCTACGGGGTGGGTCGCTGACATGCGCCTCAACTTCGTCTTCACCGAGGTCGCGGCCGGCCTGCGGCGCAACCTCACCATGACGATCGCGATGATCATGACGACCGCGATCTCGCTCGCGTTCTTCGGCGCGGGCCTGCTCGTGGCCAATCAGATCGGCGACATGAAGACGCTCTACCTCGACAAGCTCGAGGTGTCCGTCTACGTGCAGGACGACGCCACGCAGGCGCAGAAGACCGCGCTGAAGACCCAGCTGACGGCCTCGCCCGAGGTCGAGTCCGTCACCTACCTGGACAAGGCCGCGGCCTTCGCCCGCTTCAAGAAGCTGTTCAAGGGCAACCCGCAGCTGGTCGACCAGGCCACCGAGGACGACCTGCCGGCGACGTTCCTGGTCAAGATGAAGGACCCGGAGCGCTACACGGTCCTGGCCCAGCAGTTCCCGGCCGGCAAGAACGGGGTGGAGGAGGTGCAGGGCCAGAGCGAGGTCCTGGACCGGATCTTCTCCCTGTTCAACGGCGTGCGGAACGCGGCCATCGCGCTGGCGCTGCTGCAGGCCCTGGCCGCCCTGCTGCTGATCTCCAACACGATCCAGGTGGCGGCGTTCAACCGAAGAGTCGAGACCGGCATCATGCGGCTGGTCGGCGCCTCCCGGTGGTACACGCAGCTGCCGTTCGTGCTGGAGGCGGCGCTGGCCGGGCTGGCCGGCGCGATCCTGGCCCTGGGGGGTCTGGTCGCGGCCAAGTTCCTGTTCGTGGACAAGACGCTGGCCGAGCCCATCCGGTCCGGCATCGTGCCCCCGATCGACCTGGGCACGATCCTCGCCATCAGCCCGTACGTGGCCGGCGTCGGCGTGGCGCTGGCCAGCATCGCCGCGTATGTCACGTTGCGTCTGTACGTACGGTTGTAGGCATGGCTCAGCAGTCCTCCAACCGGGCGCCCGGCGACCGGAAGATCATCGCCTCCAACCGCAAGGCCCGGCACGACTACACCGTCGTCGACACGTACGAGGCGGGCATCGCGCTGATGGGCACCGAGGTGAAGGCGTTGCGGGAGGGCCGGGCCTCGCTGGTGGACGGGTTCGCGACGATCGACGACGGCGAGGTCTGGCTGCAGGGCGTGCACATCGCGGAATACGCGCAGGGCACCTGGACCAACCACGCCCCGCGCCGCAAGCGCAAGCTGCTGCTGCACAAGGCCGAGATCGAGCGGCTGGAGCTGCGGACGAAGGAGAGCGGGCTGACCCTGGTGCCGCTGCAGCTCTACTTCTCCGGCAGCCACGTGAAGGTCGAGCTGGCCCTGGCCAAGGGCAAGCGGTCCTACGACAAGCGCCAGGACCTGGCCAAGCGCGACGCCGACAAGGAGATCGCCCGCGAGCTCGGCCGCCGCATCAAGGGCCGTGTCTGACGACACCGGCGGAGCCGGGCGGTCGAGCGCCGAGCCGGCCGCCGACCGGGCCCGGCTCGAGCATCTGGTGCGCTCCAGCCCGGCGGTCATGTATTGCGTGGAAGCCCGGCCGCCGCACCGGCTGACGTTCGTCAGCGCGAACGTCGCCCGGGTGTTCGGCGTGAGCGCGGAGGCGGTGCTCGCGGCCCGGACCCCGCTGACCGACCGGCTGCACCCGGACGACACGCCGGCGGTGGCCGCGGCCCGGCGCCGGCTGCTGCGCGCGGGCGAGGCGGTGGCCGAATACCGGCTGCGCCGCGACGACGGCACCTGGACCTGGGTCCGGGACGAGCAGGTCGTGGTCCGCGACGACCGGGGCCGGCCGGTCGAGGTGGTCGGTTCGCTGCTGGACATCACCGACCGCCGGCGTACGCAGGAGCGGGCCGACCGGCTGCAGCAGCTGACCGCGGGGCTGGCCGCCGCGCTGACCCCGGACCAGGTCGCGGCCAGCGCGCTGCTGCCGGCCCTGTCGGTGCTGGAGGCGCAGGGGGTCGCGCTGCTCCTGCGCGAGCCGGGGGAGCCGCCGATGCTGACCGTCGCCGGCGCCGCCGGCTACCCGCCGGAGCTGGTCGGGCAGTGGCGCCGGATGCCGCTGACCGCGGGCACGCCGGCCGGCGCGGCGGTGCTGTCGGGCGAGCCCCGCTACGTCGGCTCGGCCGCGGAGGCCCGGGCCACGTACTCGGAGATGTTCCGGGTGCCGCCGCCGGGCACCCAGCAGGCCTGGGCCGCGCTGCCGCTGCGGACCGGCGACACCGTGCTCGGCGCGCTGGCGGTCGGCTTCGCCGGCACCCGGGAGTTCCCGGCCGCCGAGCGCCGGTTCCTGGAGACGGTCGCCACCCAGTGCGCGCTGGCGGTGGAGCGCACCCGGCTCTACAGCACGGCCGCGACCGAGCGGGAGCGGCTGGCCGCGGTGCTGTCCCGGCTGCCGGTGGGCGTGATCATCGCCGAGGCGCCCTCCGGCCGGCTGGTGCTGGGCAACACCGAGGTCGAGCGCATCTGGCGGCACCCGTTCCTGGCCTCGGCCAGCATCGGTGAGTACGGCGCGTACCGCGGGTTCCACCCGGCCGACGGCCGGCCGTACGAGCCGGCCGAGTGGCCGCTGGCCCGCTCCCTGTCGACCGGCGAGGTCGTCACCGACGAGGAGATCGACTTCGAGCGCGGGGACGGCAGCCGCGGCACGATCGTCGTCAACTCCGCCCCGATCCTGGACCCGGACGGCTTCATCTCGACCGCGGTCTGCACGTTCGTCGACATCACCGACCGGGCCGGGGCCCGGCGCCGGATGGACGCGGCGTACACGGCCGAGCAGCGGGCCCGGGCCGCGGCCGAGGCCGCCGGCGAGCGGCTGGGCCGGCTGCAGCAGGTCACGGCCGGGCTGGCCGAGGCGCTCACCGTCGAGCAGGTGGCCAGCGTGATGGTGCAGGGCGGGCTGTCGGTGGCCGGGTGCCGGGCGGCCTGGATCGGGGTGCTCGACGACGCCGGCGACGAGCTGGTGGCGCTGGCGGCGTCCTTCCCGATCGAGCCCGGCGGCCCCGCGGCCCGGATCCCGCTGGACGCGGCGTCGCCGCGGGCGGAGGTCACCCGGACCGGGCAGGCGGTGTGGCTGCCCTCGACCGCGGACGCGCTGGCCCGGTATCCGGGGCTGAAGGCGATCGGCATCGCCGACGGCGCCCTCGGCGTCGTCCCGCTGGTGTCGCACGGCCGGCCGATCGGCGCCATGATGCTCAGCTTCGCCGACGAGGGGACCTTCGCCGCGGCCGAGCAGGCGCTGATCACCACGCTGGCCGAGCAGTGCGCGCAGTCGCTGGAACGGGCCCGGCTGCACGAGCGGACCCAGGACGTCGCCCTCGCCCTGCAGCAGAGCATGCTGCCCAGCGCCCTGCCCGCGGTGCCCGGCCTGGAGCTGACCGCGCGCTACCACCCCGCGGTCGACTCCCTGGAGGTCGGCGGCGACTGGTACGACGTGCTCGCGCTGCCGGACGGCCGGGTCGGGCTCACCGTCGGCGACGTGGTCGGCCGCGGCCTGCTGGCCGCGACCACCATGGGCCAGCTGCGCAGCGCGCTGGCCGCGCTGGCGCTGTCGGCGGAGTCGCCGGCCCGCGTCCTGGACGGGCTGGAACGCTTTGCCTGGCAGATCGAGGGCGCCCGGCTGGCCACGGTGGCGTACGCGGTGCTGGACCCCGTCGGTGGCACCCTGACCTACGCCTGCGCCGGCCACCCGCCGCCGCTGGTGGTGGAGCCGGACGGCACCGCCCGCTTCCTGGACGACGGCCGGTCGCCGCTGCTGTGCGCGCTGCCGCCGGGCTCGACCGGCCCGCGGGCGGAGGGCGGCACGGTGCTGGAGCCGGGCGCGCGGCTGCTGCTCTACTCCGACGGGCTGGTGGAGCGGCGCCGGGAGTCGCTCAACGTCGGGCTGGACCGGCTGGTCGAGCGGGCGACCGCGGCCGGCTCCGGTCCCGGCTGGACCGACGAGCTGGTCAAGTCGATGCTGGTCGGCGCCGGTGACGACGACGTGGCCCTGCTGACCGCGACGTACGCGCCGGTGTTCCGCACCCGGATGCCGGCGCAGCCGGCGCGGCTGGCC
>DATINN010000508.1:0-4214 GCA_035474175.1 Mycobacteriales bacterium
CGTGCTGGGCAGCCTGGGCCAGCTCGCGATCGTGGTCCGGGCGACGATCAGGCTGGTCCGGGCGCCGGCGGCGGCCCGCGGCTACCAGCTCTTCTATCCCGACCTCGACACCTACCTGGCCGACCAGCGGCGGCTGCTGGGCCAGCGCCGGTTCAGCTCCCTGGAGGGGCAGGCGGTGCGCGACGCCGCCGACACCCGCTGGGACTTCTTCGTCGACGCGGCCGCCTACCACGACGGGACGCCGCCGTCGGACGCGGCGATCACCCGGGGCCTGCGCTTCGACCCGGCCCGCACGGTGGTGACCGACTACTCGTACGTGGAGTGGGTCAACCGGCTCCAGCCGACCGTCGACTTCCTCAAGTCGATCGGCGCCTGGACGCTGCCGCACCCGTGGATCGACGTGTTCCTGCCGGACAGCCGGGTCGCGCCGGTGGTGCGGGCGACCCTGGACGGCCTGACGCTGGCCGACACCGGGCAGGGACCGGTGCTGCTCTACCCGTTCCGGCCCGGGCTGGTGCGGCCGCGGTTCGTGGAGGTGCCGGCCGGGCCGGTGGCGTTCCTGTTCTCGCTGCTGCGCACGACCGTGCCGCCGGCCGACCCGCAGGCCCAGCGGGCCGACAACCGGGTCCTCTACGACCGCACGGTCGCCGTCGGCGGCCGGCGCTACCCGGTCGGCTCGGCGCCGCTGACGCCCCGGGACTGGGCCGTGCACTACGGCCGCGACTATCCCGCGCTGCTGGCGGCCAAGGCGGCGTGGGACCCGCGCCGGGTGCTCGCGCCGGGCCAGGGCATCTTCGGCCCACCGCGCTGACCCGGCCCGGGTCGGGCGCGCCCCTCCCGGGTCGCGCTCGTCCCGGGTCGCGCTCGTCCCGGGTCGCGCCCGTCCCGGGTCGCGCCCGGCCCGGGTTGGTTGCGTCGGCACGAAACCGGGCCGTAGCGCGACCGCCGACCTGTTCACGGGCGGGAAACAACTGAGCACTGACCTCGAAACAGCTCGCTGCGACGGTTCCGTTCGACACCCCGTCAGCGAGAGGAGGGGCAGTGCCGTTCGATTTCAGTACGGTCGACTCCGGCGCCACCGCCTGGGTACTAGCCAGCGCCGCGCTGGTGCTGCTCATGACCCCCGGCCTGGCGTTCTTCTACAGCGGCATGGTCCGCGCGAAGCACGCCCTGGCCATGCTCATGCAGAACTACGTCGTCATCGGCATCGTCAGCCTGGTCTGGGTGCTGGTCGGCTTCTCCCTCGCCTTCGGTGCGGGCAACGGCTTCGTCGGGGACCTCCGGCTGGCCGGTCTCCAGCACATCGGCGACGTCATCCCCGGGTACGTCGACGGGGCGGCGCAGGTCATCCCGCCGATGGTGTTCGTCGTCTTCCAGCTCATGTTCGCGGTCATCACCCCGGCGCTGATCCTGGGTTCGACCGCGGACCGGTGGAAGTTCGGCGCGTTCGTGCCGTTCATCGCGCTGTGGTCGGTGCTGGTCTACAGCCCGGTCGCGCACTGGGTCTTCTCGCCCGAGGGCTGGCTGTTCCAGCGCGGTGCCCTGGACTTCGCCGGCGGCACCGTGGTGCACATCAACGCCGGTGTCGCCGGTCTCGCGCTGGCCCTCTTCCTGGGCCGGCGGCGGGGCTGGCCGGACCAGCGGATGCGGCCGCACAACGTGCCGTTCGTGCTGCTGGGCGCGGGCCTGCTGTGGTTCGGCTGGTTCGGCTTCAACGCCGGGTCGGCCCTGGGCGCCAACCAGCTCGCCGGCTACGCCTTCGTCAACACCAACACGGCCACCGCGGTCGCGATGCTGGCCTGGATCGGCGTGGAGAAGCTCCGCGACGGCCGGGCCACCACGCTCGGCGCGGCCTCCGGCGCGGTCGCCGGCCTGGTCGCGATCACCCCTGCGGCCGGCTTCGTCAGCCCGCTGGGCTCGATCGCGGTCGGGGCCATCGCCGGCGGCGCCTGCGCCCTGGCCGTCTCCATCAAGGGCATGGTCCGGGTCGACGACTCGCTCGACGTGGTCGCCGTGCACCTGGTCGGCGGCATCCTCGGCTCGCTGTCGGTCGGCCTGTTCGCCACGGTCGACACCAACCCGGCCGGCAAGGACGGCCTGTTCTACGGCGGCGGCCTCGGGCTGCTGGGCGAGCAGGCGCTCGCCGTCGTCGCGGTCATCGCGTACTCGTTCGTCGTCACCACGATCCTCGCGTTCGCCATCAACAAGGTGATCACGATGCGGGTGCCGGCGGACGAGGAGGACGAGGGCCTCGACTACGCGCTGCACGGCGAGACCGCGTACGAGTTCACTACGCTCGGCGGGTCCGTCGGCGCGCAGCCGATGGCGAGCTCCGAGCGGGCTCCGGCCCACCGTGAAGGGGTGACGACGTGAAGCTGATCACCGCGATCGTCAAGCCGTTCAAGCTGGACGACGTGAAGTCCGCCCTGGAGACGCTGGGCGTCCTGGGTCTGACCGTCAGCGAGGTCCGGGGCTACGGCCGGCAGAAGGGCCACACCGAGGTCTACCGGGGCGCCGAGTACACGGTGGACCTGGTGCCCAAGGTGCGGCTGGAGGTGCTCGTCGACGACGTCGACGCGGACAAGGTCGTGGAGACGGTGACCGAGGCCGCGCGCACCGGCAAGATCGGGGACGGCAAGGTCTGGGTGACCCCGGTCGACTCCGTCGTCCGGGTGCGCACGGGCGAGCGCGGAGCCGACGCACTCTGAGCGAGACGTCCCGGACCCGGTCCGGCGTGGGCGAGCCCCACGCCGGACCGGGTCCGTCCGGGTCGGGACCGGGTCCGTCCGCGTCGGGACCGGGGCGGCCCGAGCCGTCGGCGGGGGCGGGCCGGGCCGCGGCGTTGCGGGACAGCCGGGCCGTCCTGCTCGGCAACGGCCTGAACGGCCGGGACCTGCGCGACGCGCTGACGGCCCGGTACGACAGCTGGCTGGCCGAGGTGTTCGCGGCCGCCGCCGGCGACCGGCCGGACCTGGCCCTGGTCGCCGTGGGCGGGCTGGGCCGCCGGGAGCCCGCGCCGTACTCGGACCTGGACCTGGTGCTGCTGCACCGGGGCCGCGCGGACGTGGAGACGGTCGCGAACGCGGTCTGGTATCCGGTCTGGGACGCCCGCGTCGGGCTGGACCACTCGGTCCGCACGGTCGAGCAGGCGCTGGGCGTGGCCAAGGACGACCTCCGGGCGGCGCTCGGGCTGCTGGAGCTGCGGCACCTGGCCGGCGACCCGGCGCTGTCGCAGCAGCTGCGCGACGGCGCGTACCAGGCCTGGCGGCAGGGCTCGCCGCGCCGGCTGCCGGAGCTGCGCGCGGCCACCCTGGCCCGCTGGCGCACCGCGGGCGAGCTGGCCTTCCTGCTGGAGCCGGACCTCAAGGAGGCCCGCGGCGGCCTGCGCGACGTGCACGCCCTGCACGCGCTGGCCGCGGCCCAGCTGCTGGACCCGCCCGGGGCCGCCGTCGCCGCGGCCCGCGACACGCTCCTGGACACCCGGGGCGAGCTGCAGCGGCGGGCCGGCCGGGCGCTGGACCGGCTGGTGCAGCAGGAGCAGCCCGCGGTCGCGGCCGCCGCCGGCCGGGCCGACGCCGACGACCTGCTGCGGGCCGTGGCCGACGCCGGGCGGACGATCGCCTTCGCCGCCGACACGGCCTGGCGGCAGGTCGAGGCCGAGCTGGAGTCGCGCCGCCGGACGCGCCTGTTCCGCCGGTCCGACCGGCGCGGGCCGGACCGCCGCCCGCTGGCCGACGGCGTGGTCGAGCAGGGCGGCGAGGTCGTGCTGGCCCGCGACGCCGACCCGTGGGCGGACCCGGTGCTGCTGCTGCGCGCGGCCGGCGCCGCCGCCCGGGCCGGGCTGCCGCTGGCCCCGCACGCGCTGGACCGGCTGGCCACCGAGTCGGCGCCGGTGCCGAGCCCGTGGCCGGCCGACGCCCGGGACGCGTTCGTGGACCTGCTCGGCACCGGACACCGCGCCGTGCCGGTGCTGGAGGCGCTGGACCGGGCCGGGCTGCTGGTGCGGCTGATCCCGGAATGGGCGGCGGTGCGGTCCCGGCCCCAGCGCAACCCGGTGCACCGCTTCACCGTCGACCGGCACCTGGTCGAGGCCGCGGCCGAGGCGGCCGCGCTGACCCGGACGGTGGCCCGGCCCGACCTGCTGCTGCTGGGCGCGTTCCTGCACGACATCGGCAAGGGCTACCCGGGCGACCACACCGAGGCCGGAGTGGTGG
>DATINN010000509.1:0-8784 GCA_035474175.1 Mycobacteriales bacterium
GAGCGGGGCCGGCCGAGCTGGTCCTGCCGGCCGACCGGCTCCGGCCGGCTGCGCTGGTCCGTGCGGTCGAGCTGGTCCGGCCGGGTCGGCTCGTCGACGCGGGGCGCGGGCAGGGCGCCGTCCGGAGCACCACCCCGGCCGAAGTAGCCGACGCCGCTGCCGAGCTCGTCGAGGCCGTCGAGGCCGTCGCCGAGCAGGGCCTCGGGGTCGGCCGTCCGGCCGGCCGGCTCGGCCTGCGGTCCGAGCGACGCGCCCGGGCTGCGCCGGGCCTGCAGGCCGCCCGCGGCGGGGCCGTCGTAGGGGCCGGCCGCGGTGGCGCCGCCCGTACCGAGCGGTCCGGGAGGACCGTCGAGCGAGCCGCCGGGGTTGTCGAGCAGGCCGGTGCCGGCCCCGGAGCCGTTGAGTCCGGACCCGGTCAGCCCGCTCGGGCCGGACGCGTCCGGGCCCGACCCGGTCGAGCCGGACCCGTCCGGACCCGACCCGTTCAGCCCGGAGCCGGACCCGTTGAGGCCGGACCCGTTGAGACCAGATCCGTTGAGGCCGGATCCGTTGAGACCAGATCCGTTGAGGCCGGACCCGTTGAGGCCGGACCCGTTCGGGCCGGAGCCGCTGAGGCCGGACCCGTTCAGGCCGGATCCGTTCACGCCCGACCCGTTCACGCCCGACCCGTTCAGGCCGGACCCGTTCGCGCTCGATCCGCCGGGACCGTGGCCCCCGGGTGTGAGCGTGCCCGGACCGCTCAGCGCCCCGGCCGGGGCGCGCCGGGCCCCGTCGGCCGGCCACGGCCGCCGCCCGGTGACCCCGGCGCCGACCGGCGTCCGGCTCTCCTCGGGCGAGGTGAACAGCTCCGCCGGCAGCATGACGACCGCGGTCACGCCGCCGCCGGGGGTGAGCTCCAGCGACGTGCGGATCCCGTACCGGCCGGCCAGCCGGGCGACCACGTGCAGGCCGAGCCGCTGGGCCGAGGCCAGGTCGACCTCGCGCGGGCGGCGCAGCAGGTCGTTGGCGTCGGCCAGGTCGCCGGGGGTCATGCCGACGCCCCAGTCCTCGATGGTCAGCACGTGCGAGCCCGGGGCGGGCAGGTAGGGCCGGGTGCGGACCATGACCGAGAGCCCCGGCGGGGAGAAGTGGACCGCGTTCTCGATCAGCTCGGCCAGCAGGTGGGTGGCGTCGGCGACGGCCCGCCCGGAGACCTGCAGGGCCTCGTCGACGGAGAAGTCGACCCGGTCCAGCTCCTCGATCTCGGCGATCGCGGCCCGGACGACGTCGACCAGCAGCACCGAGCCGCCCCACTTGCGGGCCGGCTCCTCCCCGGAGAGCACCAGCAGGCTCTCGGCGTTGCGCCGGATCCGGGTGGCCAGGTGGTAGAGCTGGAAGAGGTGGGACAGCTGCTCGGCGTCGCGCTCGTGGTCCTCGAGCCGGTTGAGCAGCTCCAGCTGCCGGTAGATGAGGTTCTGGTTGCGCCGGGCCAGGTTGACCAGCAGGTCGGCGGTGAACCGCTTGCGGCTGCCCTCGACCAGCTCGGCCCGCATCCGCACGGTGCGGCGGTGGTCGTTCTCGGTGAAGTAGAGCAGCAGCATCACGCCGGCGCAGGCGGCGAGCACGGACATGCCGTGCACGAGGCTCCAGGTCCAGGGGTGGTGCTGGCCGGCCGTGTGCGAGAAGAACGCGTCCGGCAGCACGGCCGAGCCGATGCCGTGGCTGAAGACGGTGAACAGCGCGTTCCAGAGGAACGGCACCCAGTCCTGGTAGAGCGCGATGAAGCCGATGGTGGCGAAGAAGTGGAAGTGCGCCTCGATGGCGCCGTTGGACAGCACCACCAGCGAGGCCGAGCAGGCGCTGAGCCCGGCGGTGATGGCCAGCCCGGCCAGCCGCCGGCTGCGCAGCACCCGGCTGAGCGCGAGGAACGCGGCCGGGGCCGCGATCGACTCGACGCACTCGTTCAGCCCGAACCCGCGCAGCAGCCCGAAGACGAGCAGCGCGGGCAGGTGCAGCAGGAGCACCCACTGCAGGAATCGGTGCCGGACCTTGAACTCGGTGTCCGACAGCGCGTTGCCGCGCGGCAGGTAGTCGAGAAACGCGACCACCAGGGGCCTCCTCAGGGGCGGCAGAAAACCGTGTCTGCGCTGGTCGGGGGGACGTGCGACAGGCGTCAGCAGTGCTATGAGCACTCAGCGTGTCGGACTGTACCCCGACCGTCAGCACATGGCGGACGGGTCACACCAATGGCCCAGCCGGTGGTTGACACCGGATACTCCGACTCAGATACTCGGTCTCGAGTAATCGAGCCGGAGGAGTTTCGCGATGCCCCGCCGCAAGGTGAGCAACCCCCTCGCGCTGGCCGTGCTCGCCTGCCTGGCCGAGCGCCCCATGCACCCGTACGAGATGAGCACGACGATGCGGGAGCGGGGCAAGCACGAGTCGATCAAGCTCAACTACGGCTCGCTCTACTCGGTGGTCGAAGCCCTGCAGAAGCACGGCCTGGTCGCGCCGCGGGAGACGGTCAAGGACGGCCGCCGCCCCGAGCGCACCGTGTACGAGATCACCGCGGCCGGACGGCTGGAGTTCGTCGACTGGCTGGCCGACCTGATCGGCACGCCGGTGAAGGAATACCAGTCCTTCGAGGCCGGCCTGTCCCTGCTCGGCGGGCTCGACCCGGACACCGCGGTCCGGCTGCTGGAGCAGCGCTCGGCCGTGCTGCGGTCGCAGCTGCAGGGCGGCCTGGAGATGCAGCGCTACGCGGCCAACCTCGGGGTGCCGCGGCTGTTCCTCATCGAGGGCGACTACCGGCGCGGCCAGGTCGAGGCCGAGATCGAGTTCGTGGACAAGCTGGCCGCCTCGATCCGCGACGGCAGCCTGGACGGCGTCGACCTCTGGCGCGAGAACCACCGGCAATACGTGGCGGGCGAGGAGGTGACGCCCTTCCGGCTGCCCAGCGAGCAGAGGTGAGCCCGGCGGGGTGCGGCAACACCCCGCCGGACCGGAACCCGCAAGCCCCCATCGCCGGAGCGACGCTGGCCCGCGCGGCCGCACCGTCACGATAACCAGCGCGCTCCCCGCACCGAGTGGAGTGCACGTGACCGACGACCTGGCCATCGCCGCGCGCGATCTGGTCAAGACCTATCCCGGCGACGTCCGCGCGGTCCGCGGCGTCAGCCTCGACGTCCCGGCCGGCACCGTCTTCGGGCTGCTCGGCCCCAACGGCGCCGGCAAGTCCACCATCGTCAAGATCCTCACCACGCTGACCGCGGCCACCTCCGGCACCGCGACCGTCGCCGGTCACGACGTGCGCCGCCGCCCGGACGCGGTCCGGCGCTCGATCGGCTGCGTCTTCCAGAAGCACGCCGTCGACCTGGAGGCGACCGGACGGGAGAACCTCCTGCTCCAGGGCCACCTGTACGGCCTGCGCGGCGCCGCCAACCGGGCCCGGGCGGCCGAGCTGCTCGACCGCTTCGGCCTGACCGACTCGGCCGGGCGGCTGGTCCGGACCTTCTCCGGCGGCATGCAGCGCAAGCTCGACGTCGCCCTGGGCCTGGTGCACCGGCCCAGCGTGCTGTTCCTGGACGAGCCGACCACCGGGCTGGACCCGGAGGCGCGGGCCGAGCTGTGGGCCGAGATCGGCGCGCTGGCCCGGGCCGAGGGGCTGACCGTCCTGCTCACCACGCACTACCTGGAGGAGGCGGACCGGCTGGCCGACCGGCTGGTCATCGTCGACCGCGGCCGGGTCGTCGCCGCCGGCACGGCCGAGCAGCTGAAGAGCGAACTGCGCGGCGACGCGCTCGTGGTCGAGCTGGCCTCGGCGCCGGGCCTGGCGCCGCACCTGGACGGCGTCCGGGACGTGACGCTGGAGGGGCGCACGCTGCGGGCCCGGGTCGACGACGGTGCCCGCGCGGTGCCGGCGGTGCTGGCCGCGCTGGAGGCGGCCGGGCTGGCCGCCGCCTCGGTCACGGTGGCGCGTCCGTCGCTGGACGACGTCTACCTGCGCCACACCGGCCGGTCGTACTCGGAGGCCCCGGTCCTGGAAGGAGCCTCGCGATGAGCGACCCGGTGGTCCTGGCCGGGCGCGGGGTGCGGGCGCTGCTGCGCCAGCCCTGGTTCGTGGCCGTCACGCTGGTGCAGCCGGTGGTCTGGCTGCTGCTGTTCGGGGCGCTGTTCGAGAACGTGGTGCCGTCCCCGACCGGCGACTACATCGCCTACCTGACGCCGGGGATCGCGGTCATGACCGCGCTGTTCTCCAGCGGCTGGGCCGGTATGGGCTTCATCACCGACGCCGAGCGCGGGGTGATGGACCGGCTGCTGGTCTCGCCGGTGCGGCGCGGCTCGGTGATGACCGGCTCGCTGCTCTACCAGCAGGTCACGACCGTGGTGCAGACGCTGGTGATCCTCGGGCTGGGGCTGGCGACCGGGGCCCGGTTCCCCGGCGGCCTGCTCGTCACCCTGGTCTTCCTCGGCGCGGTGGTCCTGCTCGCGGCCGCCTTCGCGTCGTACTCCAACGCCCTGGCGCTGCTGCTGCGCAGCCAGGAGTCGCTGATCGGGGCGGTGAACTTCGTGGTGCTGCCGCTGTCGTTCCTGTCCTCGATGCTGGTGCCGGCCGACCGGCTGCCGGGCTGGATCGCGGCCATCGCCCGGTGGAACCCGGTGGAGTGGGCCGTCCTGGTCGGGCGGCAGATGCTGGCCGAGGACGTCGACTGGGGCCTGGTCGGCACCCGGATGGCCGCGCTGGCCGGGCTGGCGGTGGTGGCGGCGGCGCTGGCCGCCCGCGCGTTCGCCGCCTACCAGCGGTCGGTGTGAGCCGGGCCGCCGGCCGGGACCTCTTTTGACCCGGTCGGCGGCCCACAGGTACCCTCGATCGCTGGCGCACGAGGTGTGCCTCCCCGCTCCGAGCAGAAGAGAAGGCAGTCCCGTGCGCACGTACACCCCCAAGCCCGGCGAGGTCACCCGCGCGTGGCACGTCATCGACGCGTCCGACGTGGTCCTGGGCCGACTGGCCAGCCAGGCTGCCATCCTGCTGCGGGGGAAGCACAAGCCGCAGTTCGCGCCGCACGTGGACACCGGTGACTTCGTCGTCGTCGTCAACGCCGCGCAGGTCGTCATGACCGGCAACAAGGCCGAGACGACCTTCGCCTACCGGCACTCGGGCTACCCGGGCGGTCTGCGCAAGGACACCTACGCCGACCTGCTGCGCAAGCGCCCCGAGCGGGTCGTGGAGCAGGCCGTGAAGGGCATGCTGCCGAAGAACACGCTGGGCCGGAAGATGCTCTCCAAGCTCAAGGTGTATGCGGGTCCGGACCACCCGCACTCGGCACAGCAGCCCGTTCCGTTCGAGATCATCCAGATCGCGCAGTAAGGGATTTTCGTGACCGACCCCATCGCCCCGACCGCGGCCCCGGCCGCGCCCGCCTCCTCCGTCGCGTACGACAGCCCGCGGCTCGTCCAGACCGTCGGCCGCCGCAAGGAGGCGATCGTCCGGGTGCGTCTGGTCCCGGGCACCGGCCAGTTCACGCTCAACGGCCGGACGCTCGAGGAATACTTCCCCAACAAGGTGCACCAGCAGCTCATCCGCGAGCCCCTGGTCATGCTCGAGAAAAACGAGCAGTACGACGTGATCGCGCTGCTCAAGGGTGGCGGCATCACCGGCCAGGCCGGCGCGCTGCAGCTCGGCATCGCCCGGGCCCTCATCGACGTCGAGATCGACGACCGCCCGGCGCTGAAGAAGGCCGGCTTCCTCACCCGCGACCCGCGGGTCAAGGAGCGGAAGAAGTACGGTCTGAAGAAGGCCCGCAAGGCCCCTCAGTACTCGAAGCGCTAGATCGCTTCCCGCCCCGTCCGGGTCGTCTCCCGGACGGGGCGTTTTCCGTTTGTCCCCCTCGTACGCAACCGGCGTCGACAATGATGGCCGGTCGATGGAGGTTGTCATGGGACGGCTGTTCGGTACGGACGGGATCCGGGGGCTCGCCAACGCCGAGCTGACGCCGGAGGTCGCGCTGGGTGTCGCGGTCTCCGCCGCGCACGTGCTGGCCGAGCGCTCCGGTCACCGCCGCCCGGTGGTCGTGGTCGGCCGGGACGGGCGGGCCAGCGGCGAGATGCTGGAGTCGGCCGTGCTGGCCGGGCTGACCAGCGCGGGCGCGGACGTGCTGCGGGCCGGCGTGCTGCCGACCCCGGCCATCGCCCACCTCACGGCGGACCTCGGCGCCGACTTCGGCGTGGTGCTCTCGGCCAGCCACAACTCGATGCCGGACAACGGGATCAAGCTGTTCGCCCGGGGCGGGCAGAAGCTCGCCGACGCGGTCGAGGACGAGATCGAGACCCGGATCGGCGAGAGCTGGACCCGGCCCACCGGCGCCGCGGTCGGCCGGCTGCACGACCTGCCCGACGCCGCCGACCGCTACGCCGAGCACCTGCTCGCCACCCTCGGGCACAAGCTCGACGGGCTGCGGGTCGTGGTCGACTGCGCGCACGGCGCCGCCTCGCTGGTCGGGCCGGCGGTGCTGGCCCGGGCCGGCGCCGACGTGACCGCGATCGCGGCCGCGCCCGACGGTCGCAACATCAACGACGGCGTCGGCTCGACCCACCTCGACGGGCTGGTCGCCGCCGTGACCCGGCTCGGCGCGGACGCCGGCGTGGCCTTCGACGGGGACGCCGACCGGTGCCTGGCCGTGTCCGCCGACGGCGCGATCGTCGACGGGGACGCGATCCTCGCGGTCTGCGCGCTGGGGCTGCGGGAGCAGGGCCGGCTGAAGTCCGACGCCGTCGTCACCACGGTGATGAGCAACCTCGGCCTGCACCACGCCATGCGGGACGCGGGCGTGCGGGTGGTCACCACCCCGGTCGGCGACCGGTACGTGCTGGAGGCGCTGCGCTCGCAGGACCTGTCCCTCGGCGGTGAGCAGAGCGGGCACGTGGTGTTCGCCGACCAGGCCACCACCGGCGACGGCCTGCTGACCGCGCTGCAGCTGCTGGGCCGGGTCGCCGGCACCGGGGTGCCGCTGGCGGAGCTGGCCGGCGTGCTGCACCGGCTGCCGCAGGTGCTGATCAACGTGCCGGTCGCGGACAAGGCCCGGGTGGCGGCGGCGCCGGCCGTGGTGGCCGCGGTCGAGGCCGCGGCGGCCGAGCTCGGCGACGACGGCCGGGTGCTGCTCCGGCCGTCCGGGACCGAGCAGATCGTCCGCGTGATGGTCGAGGCGCCGACCCAGGCGGTGGCCGACGCGATCGCCCACCGGGTGGCCGCCGCGGTCGCCACCACCTGAGCCGGGAGCGCAGAGGGCCCGGCTCCGGGGAGCCGGGCCTTCGGTGTAACCGGGATGCGTATCTCTTGCGGGTCCGCCGGCCCCGGGAGGCCGGCGGGCTCCCCCACGGCGAGTGCCCGTCGGTCACGGGGAGACCGGCGGGCACTCGCGTCTGTGGCGGGGGGTGGTGCGACGGCCCCGGGGTGAACCCCACGATCACCCCGGGGCCGCCGGTCTCAGGGGCGGAAGCCGCGGGTCGGCCGGACCAGCCGCCACGCCATCCCGATGGTCTGGCAGATCGTGACCACGGCCAGGCAGGACCAGCCGTAGGTCAGCGCCAGCCGCTGCCAGTCGGGGTCGAGCTGGGTCCAGCCGTACGCGATGGCGACCGCGGCGACGACCGCAGCGGCGACGAAGCCGATGATCTTGCCCATCCCGCCGCCGAGGCCGGCCTCGGCCTTGGCCTGCGCGGCCCAGCCGTCCCGCTTGCGCCCGAGCAGCACGTGGTACCAGGCGAGAGCGGTGCACCGGATCTGCAGCCAGAGGAAGAGCTCCATCGGGACCAGCGAGGCCGCGAAGAGCAGGTCGCTCGGCCGGCGGCCGGGGATGCGCCACGCGGTGCGCAGGTTGAGCAGCATCGCGACCACGGTCGGGGTGACCCACCACCAGCTCCACCGGAACTGCCCGGCGGCCAGCGCGGCCGCCAGCAGCAGCAGGAACACGATCCGGACCGCGCCGTTGACGACCAGGCCGAACTGCTGCCGCCAGGGCAGCATCGTGGTCGAGGAGAAGCCGTGCCGGCGCAGCAGGCCGACCATGCCCTCGACCCACTTCTGCCGCTGGCCGACCAGGGCCCGCATCGTCGGCATCCCGCCGACCCAGGCCCGGGCGTTGGCGGAGACGATCGTGTCCATGCCCAGGCCGTGGATCTGCCAGGTCAGGGCCATGTCCTCGACGTCCTCGTTGGGGTCCCAGGGGCCGTGCTGGTGGTTCTGCTCGGTGACCGCGCGCAGCGTCTCGGCGCGGAAGAGGGTGGCCTGACCGCCGAGCACGTAGGTCTTGCGGTCGCGGCGGAGCAGGTCGGTGGTCCAGGACGCGAAGTCGATGATCTGCACCAGGGTCAGCGCGCGCTCCAGCAGGCCGGCGCCGTCCGGGCGGGCGATCGTGTAGCGGGCCATCACGCCGCCGGCCCGCTTGTTGCGGACCATCTCGCCCTCGAGCTGCTCCAGGCACTTCGGGTCCAGCACGGTGTCGGCGTCGACCCCGGCGACGAAGTCGTAGCCGGCCTGCCAGCGGCGCCAGCCGTCGGTCAGCGCGCCGACCTTCCGGTCGGTGTTGCCGACCGTCCGCATGACCGTGACCCACTTGAACTGCCGGGCGCGCTCCTCGGTGTCGTCGTCGCAGTTGTCCACGACGACGACGACCCGGTCGGGGCGGCGGCTCTGCTTCTCGATGGAGGCCAGCGTGCGCTCGATCGGGGTCTGGCCGACCGGAGCCGAGCCGTCCCGGGAGCCCTCGTTGTGGGCCGCGATCAGCACCCGCATCCGGGCCGTGCGGG
>DATINN010000510.1:0-1771 GCA_035474175.1 Mycobacteriales bacterium
CAGCTGGGGCTTCGGCGTCGGCGTGACCCTGCAGCGGACCGGCCCGGCCGCCGACCCCGGCCGGTTCGGCTGGGACGGCGGGCTGGGCACGTCCTGGTACTGCGACCCCCGCGAGGACCTGGTCGGCGTCCTGCTCACCCAGACGATGTGGGCCTCGGAGGCCGACTACGCCGTCGCCGCCGACTTCTGGACCGCCACCTACGCCGCGCTCGACTAACGCAGCGTGCGGAACGCGTCCGGGACCGCGTCCAGCACGCCCACGGCCGTGGTCGTCGCCCCGTCCGCGGCGATCGCCCCGGCCAGCCCGTGCAGGTAGGCGGCCACCGCCGCCGCCGTCCCGGCCGGCAGTCCGCCGGCCAGCAGCGCGCCGCCCAGCCCGGACAGCACGTCGCCGCTGCCCGCGGTGGCCAGCCAGGGGGTGCCGGTCGGGTTGACCCAGACCGTGCCGCCGGGCTCGGCCACCACCGTGGCGTTGCCCTTGAGCAGCACGGTCACCCCGAGGTCGGCGGCGGCCCGGCGGGCGGCCCCGACCCGGTCGGCACCCACCGGCCCGGCGATCCGCTCGAACTCGCGGTCGTGCGGGGTCAGCACCGTGGGCGCGGTCCGCCGCCGGACCAGCTCCGGCTCCTTCCCGACCAGCGTCAGCCCGTCCGCGTCGACCAGCACCGGCACGTCCTGGGCCAGCACGTCCCGCAGCAGCGCGGCCGCGGCGTCGTCGGTGCCGATGCCGGGCCCGACCACCCAGGCCTGCACCCGGCCGGCCTCGCTCGGGCGGCCCTCCGACACGACCACCTCGGGCCAGCGGGAGCGGACGTGCTCGGCCGCGGTCCCGGCGTACCGGACCATGCCGGCGCCGCCGCGCACGGCCGAGCCGGTGCAGAGCACGCCGGCCCCGGGGTACGTGCCGGAGCCGGCCGCGACGCCGACGACGCCGCGGGTGTACTTGTCGTCGTCCGGGCCCGGGCGCGGGACCAGCGCCCGCACGTCGGCCCACTCCAGGACGCGCACGTCCGGCTCGGGCAGGTCGAGGCCGATCTCGATCAGCCGTACGTCCCCGGCGTGCTCGACCCCCTGCCCCACGAGCAGGCCGGTCTTCAGGCCGCCGAAGGTGACGGTCAGGTCGGCCCGCACGGCCTCGCCGTCGACCGCGCCGGTGTCGGCGTCCACCCCGCTGGGCAGGTCGACCGCGACCACGGTGCCGGCGATCTCCCCGACCAGGGCCCGGGCGTCCGGGCGCAGGCCGCCCGTGCCGCCGATGCCCACGATCCCGTCGACCACCAACCGCGCCGCCCGCACCACGTCCACGGCCCCGGCGTCCGCCCCGGCGATCGTGCGGCCGCCGGCGGCGCGCAGGGCGGCCAGGCCGGCGGCGTGGGCGCGGTCGGGCGCGAGCAGGACCGCGGTCACGGCCGCGCCCCGCCGGGCCAGCCGCGCGCCCGCGAACAGCGCGTCGCCGCCGTTGTCGCCCGCGCCGACCAGGAGCGCGACCGGTGCCGCGTACACCGCGCCCAGCTCGGCGACGCACTCGGCCGCCAGCCCGGCCGCGGCCCGCTGCATCAGCGCGCCCGCGGGCAGCGACTCCAGCGCCTTCCGCTCCGCGGACCGGATGACCTCGACCGACCAGGCACCTCGCACGTCCCCATCCTCCCCGGGCGCGGCTGGGCCACGCCCGCCGGGTGGGTGCCTCTCCCCAGCGCGTACTACTCGCAGCGGTATTTACCACTCGCAGTGGTACGCGAATTCGGCATGGTGCCGACCTCCGGAGCGGGGG
>DATINN010000511.1:0-3930 GCA_035474175.1 Mycobacteriales bacterium
CCGCTGGCCTCGAGCGGGGCGGCGTCCGCTCCGGCCAGCGCGACCGAGCGCGGCTCCCGGGCCGGGTTGATCACGACCATGTGGTCGTCCCCGCGCAGGTACACCAGCGGGTAGCCGCCGGCCAGCACGGTGGTGGCCGCGGCCGTGCGCAGAGCCGGGGTCTCGCGGCGCAGCCGGATCAGCCGCCGCAGCCGCTCCAGCGGCGAGTCCGGGTCGCCGAGCTGGGCCGCGACCGTGGGCCGGTCCGGGTCCGGGTCCTGCGGCAGGTAGAGCTCGCCGGCCGGCGCGGTCGAGAAGCCCGCGTTGGGCCGGGCGTCGTCCCACTGCATGGGGCTGCGGCAGCCGCTGCGGTTGTACGCCGGGTCGTAGATGCTGCCCTCCTTGTCCGGCAGCCCGGGCAGGTAGCGCATCCCGATCTCGTCGCCGTAGTAGATCGCCGGCACCGTGCCCCAGGTGAGCAGGAAGGCGTACGCGGCGCCGAGCTGCTCCCGGGTCCGGGTGCCGGTGGCCAGCCGGGAGTAGTCGTGGTCGGCCGAGCCCAGCACGACCAGCCGGCCGGCACCGGCCACCTCGTGGTGGGTGCGCCAGATCTCCAGGAACCGGTCCAGGTCGGCGGCGCCCTGGCCGGACTCGTCGAAGTAGCAGCGCTCGTGGTCCGGCAGCCACGACAGCGTGCCCGCGCCGCCGTTGTTGAACAGCGCGCTGTGGGCGGCGTGGATGACGAGGAAGAAGTCGGCGTCGAAGCCGCCCCGCACGCCGATGTCGACCGGGGCCGTGTTGTCGCTCTCCGGCAGCAGGATCGCGTCCGGGTAGGCCTCGTGCATCCAGTCCGCGATCTCCCGCCACAGCGCCGCCGTCGCGGCGAAGTCGGGATCGTCCTTCACCAGCGAGAAGGCCATGTCCACGCGGAAGCCGGAGACGCCGCGGTCCAGCCAGAACGCGATGATCTCCCGCAGGGCGGCCCGGTTCTGCCGGGGACCCGGGGCGTCGACCGGCTCGCGCCAGGGCTCGTCCGGGTCGGTCCGGGCGTAGCCGAAGTTGATGGCCGGCTGCGATTCGTAGAAGTTGCGCAGGTAGTAGCCCGGGCGCGGGCCGGGGGAGGGCACGAAGCCGGGGCCGGGCCGGTCGGACCAGATGTAGCGGTCGCCGCCGGGCTCGGGGCCGGTGCTGGCGGCCGAGCGGCGGAACCACTCGTGCTCGGTCGAGGTGTGCCCGGCCACGAGGTCGAGCACGACCCGGATCCCGCGCTCGCGGGCGGCCTCGACGAAGGCGACCATGTCGTCGTTGGTGCCGTACCGGGGGGCGATCCGGAGGTAGTCGGAGACGTCGTAGCCCGCGTCCCGGAACGGGGAGGCGAAGCACGGGTTGAACCAGACCGCGTCGACCCCCAGCGCGGCCAGGTGGTCCAGGTGGGACAGTGCGCCGGGCAGGTCCCCGATCCCGTCCCCGTCCGAGTCCGCGAAGGACTGCGGGTAGATCTCGTAGAACACGGCGTCGGACAGCCAGTCGGTCACGCACGTCCTCCTCGTCGGCCGTCCCGACCTTAACCGGAGTCCGGAATTGCAATAATTTGCGGTCACCCGATGTGGTGGAACCGGTCCGCACAGTAGCGCTGCTCGGCCGGACGGGCCTTACAGTCGCAGCACGGGGAACACGTCAGCTGCCGCAGAGGTGATGGCCATGTCGCGTTCTCGGATCGCCAGCGTCGATATCACGGAGCTCCGGAAGGAGTGGGCGGCGGCGGCCGCGGAGGCCCGCCGGGCCGAGCGGGCCCGGCGCCGGATCCGGGACGAGGAGGCCACCCGGAAATACTTTGCGGAGCGCGCCGCCGACGCGCAGCGCCGGACCCGGCGGCTGGAGGCCCGGGTCGACGAGCTGCGCACGATCCTCGACCGCGGCCTGCGCCGGACCCCGCGCATCGACCTGGCCGGGCTGCGGGAGCAGTTCCACCAGCCGGCACCGGACCTGAGCTCGGTCGGCTGGCGGGCCACCCCGCCGGACTGGTCCCGGTTCGAGCCGCCGGGCTCCGTCCTCGGCCGGGTCGTCGGGACGGCCGCGTACGAGCGCCGGCTGGCGGCCGCGCGGGCGGCGTACGAGCGGGCCGTGGCCGACTACGAGAAGGCCGAGGCCGAGCGGCAGCGCCGGTTCGCCGACGCCCGCCAGCGCTACGCGGCCCGGCTGGCCGAGGAACGGCTGCGGGTGGACGAGCACAACCGCTCGGTCGACGCGTTCGCCGCGGCCTGGCGCCGGCGGGAGCCGGCGGCGGTCGGCCGCTACCTGACCATGGTGCTGGAGGCGGTGCCGCTGCCGCGGGACTTCCCGCGGGCGGTGTCGGTGGAGGAGACGGTGGTCCGGTTCCGGCTGCCCGGACCGGACGTGGTGCCGGCCGTGGCCGCGTTCCGCTACGACGCGGGCACCGACGAGCAGCTCGACCTGCCGCGGCCGGCGGAGGAGATCGGCGCGCTGCACCGGCTGGTGGTGGCGCAGGTCGTGCTGCTGTGCCTGCGCGACCTGTTCGTCGCCGACCCCGGCCTGGACGCGGTCACCTTCCACGGCTCGACGGCGGAGCGGGGCCTGGTCAGCGTGGACGCCCGGCGCCCGGTGCTGCTGCCGTTGCTCGAGCGCGGGCCGGAGCCGGAGGCCGCGCTGGCCGAGCTGGGCGCGGACACGTCGGTGCGCCGGGCGTCCTGACCCGCTGCGCCGGCCGGGGTCCCCGTCCTGCATCCTGGGCGGGTGATCCCCTCGGGCAGGCAGACAGAGTTGGTGCACGGTGCCCACCGGGCCGTCGTGGTCGAGGTCGGCGGCGGGCTGCGCGAGTACACAGTGGACGGCGCCCCGGTCGTCGACGGCTACGCGGCGGCGGAGATGTGCTCCGGCGGGCGCGGGCAGACGCTGACCCCGTGGCCCAACCGGCTCGCCGACGGCCGATACTCCTTCGGCGGCGAGTCCTTCCAGCTGCCGCTGACCGAGCCGGAGAAGTCCAACGCGATCCACGGCCTGACCCGCTGGGCCAGCTGGACGCTGGCCTCGTCCTCGGCGTCGTCGGCCGTCCTCACGCACGCCCTGCACCCGCAGCCCGGATACCCGTTCGCGCTGGACTGCCGGCTGGAATACGCGCTGTCCGACACCGGCCTGACCGTCCACACCGTGACGACCAACGTGAGCGACCGCCCCTGCCCGTACGGGACGGGGGCCCATCCCTACCTCACCGCCGGGACGGACAAGGTGGACGGTGCCACCCTGCAGGCGCCGGGCCGGCGCTACCTGCCGGTGGACGAGCAGGGCATCCCGACCGGGACGGTCGACGCCGAGGGCACGCCCTACGACTACCGCACGCCGCGGTCGCTGGACGGCGCGCTGCTCGACCACTGCTACACCGACCTGGAGCGGGATCCTTCCGGCACCGCGTCGGTCACGCTGCGCGGGCCGGAGCGTGCGGTCCGGCTGTGGTTCGGGCCGGAGTACCCGTACCTGCAGGTGTTCACGGGCGACACGCTGCCGCCGGAGCGCCGCCGGGGCGGGCTCGCGGTCGAGCCGATGACCTGCCCGCCGGACGCGTTCCGCACCGGCGACGGGCTGCTCACGCTGGCGCCGGGGGAGACGGTCAGCACGACCTGGGGTGTCGCGCCTGTGGTGTGATGGGCCGATGGTCGAGTTGTGCGCGCAGACCTTCGGCCGGCCCGGTGACCCGGCCGTCCTGCTGATCGCCGGGGTCGGCTCCTCGATGGACTGGTGGGAGGACGGCTTCTGCACCGCGCTCGCGGACGGCGGCCGGTTCGTGATCCGGTACGACGCCCGCGACACCGGGCAGTCCGTGCACTACCCGGTCGGCGCCCCCGACTACGGCTCCCGCGAGCTGGTCGGCGACGCGGTGGCGCTGCTCGACCGGTACGGGGTCGGCTCGGCCTGCGTCCTGGGGATCTCGTCCGG
>DATINN010000512.1:0-4486 GCA_035474175.1 Mycobacteriales bacterium
GCGCCCAAGCCGAGCGGGAGCGCCACCGCGGCCCCGTCCGGCTCGGCCTCGCCGCAGGGCTTCGCCCCGGCCCCGACCGCGTCGGCCCCGGCGGGCTCGGCCCCGGCGGCCTCGGCCCCGGCCGCCCCCCCGCCGGGCGCGGACACCACGATCCCGACCACGCCGCCGGCCAACGTCGACCCGAAGCAGTACGCGTCCGCCGTCGCCGCGTACCAGAAGCTGACCTGCACGGCCGACTCCGGCGCCAGCGCCAGCCTGGACAAGCCGACCGACGTGATCGCCTCCTGCGACCAGAACGGCGCGGCGAAATACCTGCTCGCGCCCGCGATCATCGAGGGCACCGACATCTCCGGCGCCTCGGCCGTGGCCCCGACCTCGACCAGCCCACAGTGGACGGTCGCGCTCGACTTCAAGAGCAGGGGCCAGTCGATCTGGGCGACGTACACGTCCCAGCACAACAGCACCGCCACCCCCAACGACCCGGCCAACAACGTGGCCTTCGTGCTGGACGGCAAGGTCATCTCGGCCCCGACCATCCAGGGCACGATCAACGGGCAGACCCAGATCACCGGCAGCTTCACCCAGTCCGACGCCAGCGACCTGGCCAACGTGCTGAAGTTCGGCGCGCTGCCGCTGACCTTCACCCAGCAGGAGGCGCTGACCGTCTCCCCGACGCTGGGCACCGACCAGCTCAAGGCCGGCCTGCTCGCCGGTGGCATCGGCGTCGCCCTGGTCTTCCTCTACAGCCTGCTCTACTACCGCGCGCTCGGCCTGGTCATGATCGCCAGCCTGATCCTGTCCGGCGTGCTGGTGTACGCGGTGCTCGTCATCCTCGGCCGCAGATCGGCTTCACCCTGACCCTGGCCGGCATCGCCGGGTTCATCGTCGCGATCGGTATCACCGCGGACTCGTTCGTGGTGTTCTTCGAACGATTGAAGGACGAGATCCGGGACGGCCGATCACCGAGATCCGCGGTGCCGCGGGCCTGGGTCCGGGCCCGGCGGACGATCCTGTCCGCCGACGCGGTCTCGTTCCTGGCCGCCGCGATCCTTTACTACCTCGCCGCCGGCACGGTGAAGGGCTTCGCCTTCACCCTCGGCATGTCCACGGTCCTGGACCTGGTGATCGTCTTCCTGTTCACCCACCCGCTGGTCACCCTGTTCGCCCGCAGCAAGGCGTTCATGTCGCCGCGGGTGTCGGGTCTCGGCTCGGTCCAGAAGGTCGCCGCCCAGCGGGCCGCGGCCGAGCGGGCCGCCGCCCCCACCCGCACCCCTGCCCGCAGTGCCGCCGGCCGCCGCCGGGCCGCGGCGAAGGAGTCCTGAGCGATGCTGAGGTTGTTCCGCCGGCTCAACGCGGGCGAGGCCGTCTTCGACTTCATCGGCAAGCGCCGCCGCTTCTACTGGATCTCCGCGGTACTCCTGCTGCTGTGCGTCGGCAGCTTCATCTTCCGCGGCTTCAACTTGGGCATCGAGTTCTCCGGCGGCACCCAGTTCCAGTTCAAGGCGTCGACGGCGCAGCCGGCCGAGGTCCAGGAGGTCGCCGAGTCGGCCGGGGCCGAGATCGCCAACACGCCGCAGATCGTCGGCTCCGGCGGCACCCGCTCGGTGCTGCTCAAGGCCGGCGAGCTGGCCCCGGCCGAGCAGACCAAGGTCAAGAACGCGCTGCAGCAGCGCTTCGGCCAGGAGGTGACCGTCCAGGCGGTCAGCTCGTCCTGGGGCAGCGACATCACCTCCGCGGCCATCCGCGGCCTGGTGATCTTCCTGATCGCGGTCTGCATCTTCATCGCGATCCGGTTCGAGTGGAAGATGGCGGTCGGCGCGATCGTGGCGTTGTTCCACGACCTGTTGCTGACCGCCGGCATCTATTCGATCGTCGGCTTCGAGGTCAGCCCGTCCACCATCGTCGGCCTGCTCACCATCCTCGGTTTCTCCCTGTACGACACCGTGGTCGTGTTCGACAAGGTCGACGAGAACGCGCGCGGCATCCTCGGCGGGTCCCGCATCACCTACTCGGGGGCGGCCAACCTGGCCGTCAACCAGACGCTGATGCGCTCGATCAACACCTCGCTGATCGCGCTGCTGCCGGTGGCCGGGCTGCTGTTCGTGGGCGCCGGGCTGCTCGGCGTCGGCACGATCAAGGACCTGGCGCTGGTGCTGTTCGTCGGCCTGGCCTCGGGTGCCTACTCCTCGATCTTCCTGGCCACCCCGATCGTGTGCGAGCTCAAGGAGCGGGAGCCGAAGTACGCGGCGCTGACCAAGCGGGTCGCGCAGCGGCGGGCCCAGGAGGCCCGGGGCGAGGTCCCGGCCACCGGCCGCAAGCAGAAGGCGGTCGCGGCGGCGCCGGCGGCGCGGCGCGGCGCCGGCGCGACCAGGGCGACGCCGGTCGAGGACGTGGACGTCGAGGACGTGGACGATGTCGTCGAGGACGACCTGGTGCCGGACGAGGACGAGGTCGCCCCCGCGCCCGCCCCGGTGCGGTCCACCGCCGGCGCCGGCTCGAGCACGCCCCGCCCGGGTGCCCGGCCGCAGAAGCGCCCGGCCCAGAAGCGCGGTGGCGGCGGCCGGCCCTCGGCCAAGAAGCGCAGGTGAGCGCGGGGCCGAGCGGGTCTGGACCGGCCGGCCTGGCCGAGCGGGTCGCGGCCGTGCTGCGGGACGTCCCCGACTTCCCCCAGCCCGGGGTCCTGTTCAAGGACCTGACCCCGCTGCTGGCCGACGGGCCGCTGTTCGCCGAGGTCGTGCACGCGATCATGGCCGAGCACGCGGACAGCGGGTTCGACGTGGTCGCCGGGGTCGAGGCCCGCGGCTTCCTCTTCGGCGCCGCCGTCGCCCTGGCCGCCGGCACCGGCATCGTCCCGGTCCGCAAGGTCGGCAAGCTGCCCTGGCGCACGGTCACCGCCGCGTACGAGCTGGAGTACGGCGAGGCCGTGGTCGAGGTGCACGAGGACGCGTTCGCCGGGCATCGGCGGGTGCTGCTCGTCGACGACGTGCTGGCCACCGGCGGCACCCTCGCCGCCGCCGCTGACCTGGTCGTCCGGGCCGGTGGCGAGCTCGCCGGGGTGTCGGTCGTGATCGAGCTGACCGCGCTGGCCGGCCGCGACCGGTTGGCCCAGCTCGACGTGCGGACCGTTCTCGCCGGGTAGCGTCCAGCACCCCGAAGTTGCGCCGATCGGGGGACCGCAGCGTGGTCTGTGCCGCATGTCCGGTGATCCACGTACACTCGGTGAGGTCGGCTCCGCGACGGAAGGGGAGCGGCTCTGAGTTCGGACCTCGCGCCCACGGCGGCCCGTGCCGGTTCCGATGCGGACCGGCCGGTCGGCGATGAGCCACGTCCGGATCAGGCGGCGCCCACCGCGGCCGCCCCGGCGCCCGTCCGCGACGAGGACGTCGAGGTCAGCGAGGAGGCCGAGTTCGAGGCCGACCCCTACCCGACGCAGCCGCTGCCCGGCCTGCCGCTGGTCCTGGACGACGACGAGGACGCGGCCGAGGCCACCACGGGCGAGATCGACCCCACGACCTACCGGCGCCGCGTCCGGGCCCGGCTGGCCCGCCGGCTCGCGTCCGGGGGACAGCGCCCGTCCGGCATCCAGGCCGTGCTGGAGCCGCTGGTCGCCACCCACCGCGCCGCGCACCCCAAGGCCGACCTGAAGATCCTGCAGCGGGCGTACGACATCGCGGAGGAAAACCACCGCGGCCAGCTGCGCAAGTCGGGCGACCCCTACATCACCCACCCGCTCGCGGTCGCCACCATCCTGGCCGAGCTGGGCATGGACACCACGACGCTGGTCTCCGCGCTGCTGCACGACACCGTCGAGGACACCGGCTACACGCTGGACAACGTCAAGGACGACTTCGACGCCGAGGTCGCCCACCTGGTCGACGGCGTGACCAAGCTGGACAAGGTCAAGTACGGCGACGCCGCCGAGGCCGAGACGATCCGCAAGATGATCGTCGCGATGGCCCGCGACCCGCGCGTGCTGGTCATCAAGCTGGCCGACCGGCTGCACAACATGCGCACGCTGCGCTTCCTCAAGCCCGACAAGCAGGAGCGCATCGCCCGGCAGACGCTGGAGGTGCTGGCCCCGCTGGCCCACCGGCTCGGCATGAACACGGTGAAGTGGGAGCTGGAGGACCTGGCCTTCGCCACCCTCTACCCCAAGCGCTACGACGAGATCGTCCGGCTGGTGGCCGAGCGCGCGCCGTCCCGCGACACGTATCTGGCCCGCGTCGTCGAGCGGGTCTCGGCCGACCTGCGCGCGGCCCGGGTGAAGGCGACCGTGACCGGCCGGCCGAAGCACTACTACTCGATCTACCAGAAGATGATCGTCCGCGGCCGCGACTTCACCGACATCTACGACCTGGTCGGCATCCGCATCCTGGTCGACTCGGTCCGCGACTGCTACGCGACCCTCGGCGTCGTGCACGCGACCTGGCAGCCGGTCCCGGGCCGGTTCAAGGACTACATCGCGATGCCGAAGTTCAACATGTAC
>DATINN010000513.1:0-3732 GCA_035474175.1 Mycobacteriales bacterium
GGCTCGGCCGGGCGGTCGATGCGGACCCGGGCGACGCCGCCGTCGGTCCACTCCACCGGCACCACCGCATCGGCCCCGGACGGCATCGGCGCCCCGGTCATGATCCGCAGGCACAGCCCGCGGGTGACGCCGCGCGGGTCCTTGGACCCGGCCGGGATGTCGCCGACCACCGGCAGCTCCACCGGCTCCCGCTCGGACGCGCCGGCGGTGTCGGCGGAACGCACCGCGTAGCCATCCATCTGCGAGTTGTCGAAGCCCGGCAGCGGCGCCTCGGCCAGCACGTCCTCGGCGCAGAGCAGCCCCTGCGCGTCGAGCAGGGCCAGCTCGATCGGCTCGGGCACGCGCAGGTCGGCCAGCACCCGCCGCAGGTGGTCGTCGACCGAGCGCAACCCGTTCACCGGCGCAGGCCCTCCCCGGCCGCGTCCAGCCTCACGCCCGTCCCGCCACGAAGTCCTCCAGCCACTGCCGGAACTCCGGGCCGAGGTCGGGCCGCTCGCACGCCAGCCGGACGACGGCCTTGAGGTAGTCGGCCTTGTCGCCGGTGTCGTAGCGCCGGCCACGGAAGATGACCCCGTGCATCGGCTCGCCGTCGCTGACCTGGCGCAGCAGCGCGTCGGTGATCTGGATCTCGCCGCCGCGACCGGGCTCGGTCTCGCGCAGGGTGTCGAAGATGCTGGGGGCCAGCACGTACCGGCCGATGATGGCGAGGTTGCTCGGCGCGTCCTCCGGGGCCGGCTTCTCGACCAGGTCGGTGACCTTGACCACGCCGTCCTTGCCGGTGGGCTCGGCCGCGACGCACCCGTACATCGAGATCGAGTGGCGCGGCACCTCCATGAGCGCGACCACGCAACCGCCGTGCTCGGCCTGCACGTCGAGCATGGGCTGGAGCAGCTCGTCCCGCTCGTCGACCAGGTCGTCGCCGAGCAGGACGGCGAAGACCTCGTCGCCGACGAACGCGTCGGCGCACAGGATCGCGTGCCCGAGCCCACGCGGGTTGCCCTGCCGGACGAAGTGCATGGTGGCCAGCTCGGCCGAGCGCCGGACCGCGGCCAGCCGCTCGGTGTCGCCCTTCTTCTCCAGCGCCGTCTCGATCTCCGGAGCGCGGTCGAAGTGGTCGGCGATGGCCTCCTTGCCGCGGGCGGTGATGACCAGGACGTCGGTGAGGCCGACCCCGGCCGCCTCGGCCACGATGTATTCCAGAGCGGGGACGTCGACGACGGGCAGCAGTTCCTTCGGGATCGCCTTGGTGGCCGGGAGGAAGCGGGTGCCGAGGCCGGCGGCCGGAATGACGGCCTTGCTCGGCCGCCGCTGCTCAGACATGCCGCGAGACTAGTCGGCGTGAGCAGTGAAAGCGGGAAACGGGGCTGGCGGGCGCGTCTGTTGGCGGCCCGGGCCGAGCTGTCCCCGGATGCGCTCGACGCGGCCGCGGCGCTGGTCGCCCGGCACGTGCTGGCGCGGCTGGGTGGGACGCCGCGCATCGCCGCGTACGTCCCCGTGGGGCGGGAGCCGGGGTCGCTGCGGATGCTGGACGCGCTGCTCGACGAGGGCACGGAGGTCCTCCTTCCGGTGGTGGTGACGGACGGCCTGGACTGGGCTCCCTACCGGGGCCCGGCGGGACTGGTCTCCGGTCCGCTCGGCACCCGGGCGCCGTCCGGTCCGCGGTGGGGGCCGGGCGCGCTCGCCTCGGCGGACACGGTGCTGCTGCCGGCGCTCGCCGTCGACCACGGCGGGGTCCGGCTGGGCCGCGGCGGCGGCTACTACGATCGGGCGCTGACCGCGGTCCCGGGCGGACGGCCGCTCGTCGCGCTGCTGCACGACGGGGAGCTGGTGGCCCGGCTACCGGCCGATCCGTGGGACAGGCCTGTGACCACCGTCGACACTCCGGCGATCGGGTGGACGAACCTGCCGATCGTGGAGCACGATAGTGGTTAGCAGTCCACCCATGAGAGTGCCAACAGGAGGTCGGCGTGCCGACGTACCAGTACGCCTGCAAGCAACCGGCGTGCGGTCACCGTTTCGAGGCGGTGCAGTCGTTCTCCGACGACCCGCTCACCGTCTGCCCGGTGTGTGAGGGTCAGGTGCGGAAGGTTTTCTCCGCGGTCGGGGTCGTCTTCAAGGGCTCCGGCTTCTACCGCAACGACAGCCGGGAGCCGGCCAAGTCCGGGTCGTCGAACGGGGCGTCCGCGAAGGACGGCTCGAAGGACAGCGGCTCGAACGGGTCGAGCGGCTCGGGCTCGGGCTCGGGCGAGAAGAAGAGCGAGTCCTCGTCCTCGACATCGTCGTCCTCCTCGTCGTCCTCGGACTCCGGGTCGGGGTCGAAGTCGTCGACACCGTCCGGCTCGTCCTCAGGGTCTACCAGTACGGCCGCCGCGTCCTGAAACGGTCGTCCACAGGCCGGACCGTCATCCACAGATCGCGATTGAGGGCTTCCGTCCGGATTTCCCGGCCCTAGCGTCGTGCGGGTGAACGCTGCGCCCGATGCCACCCGCCGGCCTCCCGACCACGCCTGGACCGCGCCCGATGCGGCGCATCCCGGCGACGAGCCGGGCTCCGGCCTGGCCTACCTCAGCCGCTCCTGCCCGCCCACCCTGCCGCCGAGCGAGCCGCAGCCCTCCCACGAGCCGCCGCGGAGCGGGACCGGACCGCCCGGGTTGGCGGGTGGGTGGCCGGCGGGGCAGGTGGTGACGTGGCTGCCGGACGGGCGGTGGGTCTCCGCGGACGCCGGCAGCGAGGACGGTGTCGCGTGGGTCGACGCCGGTCCCGTCGATCCGGGTGCGGCGGTGCGCCGGCGCGGGGAGCGGCGGGTCGCGCTGGCGCGGATCGGCGCGCGGCTGGGTGGCTGGCCGCGCCGGGTGCTGGTGGGGCTCCTGCTGCTGGTGGCCGCGGTGCTCGCCGTGCGGCCGCATCCGGCGGCAGTGCCGGCAGCTGCCGCCCCACCGGAGACCGACGTGGTGGTGGCGGTGCGGGACCTCGCGGCCGGCACTGTGCTGGCGGCGGCCGACCTGCGCACGGTGGCGATGCCTGCCGGGCTCGTTCCCGCCGGCGTCGTCGGGCGACCGTCCGTGCTGGTCGGCCGGATCGCGGCCGGGGCGATCCGGCGCGGGGAGACCGTGACCGACGCCCGCGTGGTCGGGCCCGGGCTCACCGCCGGACTCGGACCGGGCGAGTCGGCGGCGGTGCCGGTGCGGCTGGCCGACGCCGACGCCGCGGCTCTGGTCCGCCCGGGCGACCGGGTCGACGTGCTCGGCACCCCGGTCGCACCGGACGGCACCCAGCCCGCCGCCGGGGATGCGGTCGACGTGGCGACCGGCGTCCGGGTGCTCGCCGTGCTCGGCGGGCGGGACGCGGCCGATGGCGTCGTCCTGGTCATCGGGACCACGCAGCAGACGGCCCGTCGCCTGGCCGGCGCGGCCGCACGGCACCGGCTCACCGTCAGCATGCGGTCTCCGTGAATCAGACTAGTGTCGCCCCCGACCTGGCCCTACAGACCTCCGGAGGAACCGCACATGCTCAAGGGTTTTCGCGACTTCATCATGCGCGGCAACGTCCTCGAACTGGCCGTGGCCGTCGCCATCGGCACCGCCTTCACGGCCGTCGTCACCCAGTTCGGCTCGTCGTTCATCAAGCCGCTGGTGGCTGTCTTCTCCGGCGGCGGCGAGGCCGGCGGCACCTTCCTCGTGAGCGGCCAGACCTTCGACTACGGCGCGTTCATCAACGCCGTGATCTTCTTCC
>DATINN010000514.1:0-4019 GCA_035474175.1 Mycobacteriales bacterium
GTTGCAGAACGGGTTGGTGTCGTCGAGGCAGAGCCCGACGCTGAGGTTGTTGGAGTCCTTGTACCAGACCGGGAACCCGTTGTCCGGGCTCGTCGGTCCGACCGCGAGCAGCTTGCTCGGCGGGCCGCTGACCACGTCGGCGTTGGCGAAGTTCGAGACGACCATGAAGCTGGCCGTGACGGTGACGGCCGCGCCAACCAGCGCGACGGACCTCCGCCGCGGGGATCGGCGCAGCGGCCGTGACCGCGCAAGGAGCTGGGATAGGCGCATCACCGGGTGAGCCCTTCTAAAAGGCAACAGGTTTCGAGTAACCCTCCGGCGGGCGGGAAGTCCGTGCCAGACCCCCCATGACTAGAGCGTGACCCCAAAAGTTGGGCGTGCTAGTACCAAGGTCCGATGAGCGGGCACCAAGAATCGCCCTCTTCCGTACCGGAAAGGGCGTAGGACTCAGCTCGCGAGCGCCTGCGAGGGCAGCGGGAGGTCGATCGTGACGGTCGTGCCGTCCTCGCTCCCGCGGGCCTCCAGCGAACCGCCGAGCTCGACCGTGGTCGAGCGCAGCAGCGTCAGCCCGAGGTGCCCCTCCGCGGTCGGCACCGGGTCAGGGATGCCGATCCCGTCGTCCCGCACCACCAGCCGGACGCCGGTGGCGTCGCTGGAGACGGCGATGTCCACGACCCGGGCCCGGGCGTGCTTGGCCACGTTGATGACGCACTCGCGGGCCGAGCGGTAGAGGAAGGCCAGGATCTCCGGCGGGAGCGGGCGGTCCAGGGTGACCGACACCGCGACCTGCTGGCGCGGGCAGGCCCGGGCCGCGGCCGCGCTGACCAGCTCGCCGAGGTTGGCGTTGGTGACGTCGTCCGGGTGCAGCTCGGTCAGCATCCCGCGCAGGTCGTCGACCGCCTGCTGGAGGGTGACGCTGACCAGGTTCATCGCCCGCGCGGTGTCCGGTGGCAGCGGGTCGGTCGGCTCCCGGGAGCCGAGGGCGTACGCGGCGCCGGCCAGCTCCTGCACGACGCCGTCGTGCAGGCTGCGGGCCAGCATCCGGCGCTCCCGCTCGGAGGAGACCAGGGCGGTCTCCCGCATCCGGTCCCGGTCGTGCTGGGCCCGGCTGATCCGGCGCATGAGCCAGATCGAGACCGGCAGCTGCGCGAACGCGAGCACCAGCAGGCCGGCCAGCGAGAACGCGACCAGCCGGGCCCGCTCCTCGGCCTCGGCGGCGCGGACCCGGTCCTCGGAGAAGTACATCTGCAGGGCCAGGGTGGTGCCGTCGATCCGCAGCGGGATGAACGCCTCGACCAGGTCGCGGGTGCCGGCCCGGACGTCGGCGTCGGCCGGGTCGGTCACCGGGGAGATCTCCGCGTACGCCCGGCCCTCGTCGAAGACGGCCGTCTCCTTCGCCCCGAGCGGGAAGTTCTGGCCGATGACGGCGTGGTCGTCGGACCAGATCACGGTCCCGTCCCGGCGCCAGACCTTCACCCGCAGCAGGGTGCCCTCGGCCCGGCGACGGGCGATGTCGGCCTCCAGGTCGGCGGCGGCGCTCCGGTTGCCGGCGATCACGTCCGGCAGCACCGGGGCCAGCAGCACCCGGCCGGTGCCGCGGGCGGTCCGCAGCCCCTCGGCCAGGGCGGCCGTGCGGGCCACCCGGTGCGCGACGACGAAGGCGACCACGGCGACGAGCGCGAACGAGACCGCGGCGACGAGGATCAGCGCGACCGTCGCCTGCCGCCGCGTGGACCAGCCCGACGGTCGCGTCCAGCCGCCCGGCACCCGGCCCGGGCCGGCCGTCACGGGTGCTCGGCCGGTCCGAGCAGGCCGATGGCGCGGGCTTTGAGCACCGCCTCGAGCTGGGTGCGGGCGCCCAGCTTGCTGTGCACGCCGCGCACGTACGTGCGGCAGGTGCTCACGCTGACGTTGAGCTGCTCGGCGATGGCCGCGACCGCCGTGCCGCGGCCCATGAGCGTCAGCACCTGCGACTCCCGGTCGGTCAGCCGCACGGACATCCGCTGGGTGATCGGCGGTGCGACGGTCGGCTGCAGCGACGACGCGACCGTCATCGTCCCGGGCCGGGCCGAGCGCAGGATCGTGACCAGCTCGGCGAACGCGCCCCGCTTGGGCGCGAACCCGTTGCCCCCGGCCGCGGCCACCGAGGCCAGCGTGGACGCGTCCGACCGGGCCGAGGCGACCACGATCACCACGTCCGGCCGGGTCTCCCGCAGCCGGCTGACCAGCTCCAGGCCGTCGTCCTCGCCCAGCATGAGGTCGACCATCACGATGTCCGGCTCCTCGGCCGCGACCACGGCCTCGGCCTCCGCCAGCGAGTGGGCCGTGCCGACGCACTCCAGATCGTCCAAGCCGTCGAACGCGAACCGCAACAGGTCCACGAACGCCGTGTGGTCGTCCACCAGGACGACCCGCTGGCGGGTCTTCAGTGCGTTCATCCGGACCACCCACGTCTCTCATCGGTCGGTCCGGACGGACCCGGACGCGCCCGGAGAGACCAAGTCTGTACGCCCATAGGTTCGCAGACCAATGGGACGTTGGTGCTAGCACGCCCCAAAATTAGGGACTTGCGATCACGAAACCCCCACGTACGGGACGGATGGGATGCCACCGGTGCCGGGACGGCCCGGCATCATCGTCCCGGCCGGTTCCGCGGCATCATCGTCCCGGCCCGGTCCCCGCGAAGAGGAGTTGCCCGTGTACGAGGTCGTCGTCGGCAGCGGGACGCTGCGGTCCGCTGCGGACACCGCCGTCCACTTCCCGCACCGGTGGACCGCGGAGGGTGTGACCGTGGACGCCGACTTCACCGGCGCGCACCTGCTGCACCTCGCCGCCGCCGGCTGCGTGCTCAACGACCTGCACCGGGAGGCCGCCGGGCTCGGCATCGAGCTGGCCGGGGCGCGGGTCGCCGCGACCGGCGGCTTCGACACCGCCACCTGGACCTCGACCGGCATCACCTACACGGTCGAGCTCGACTCGGCCGCCCCCGCGGCCGAGCTGGCCCGGCTGCTGCGGACCGTCGACGAGATCGCCGAGATCCCCCGCGCCCTGCGCACCGGCACCACGGTCAGCCGCGAGGACGCCGACGGCCAACCCCCCTCCGTGGTCCGCTGATCACGCAGGGCTTCGTGGTCGATCCTTCCTGCTCAGCTTGGTAGTTTGCGGGCCCGCTGCACGCCGACCAGGAAGGACGTCGCCGTGACCGACGGCTGGATGAAGACCCGGACCAAGGGACAGCACGCGGAGGCGGAGCCGGACGGGGCCCGGGCCGTGCCGCCGCCGCGGGGCGCCCCCGAGGCGATGCCCGGCGGCCCGATGCCGGGCACCGACGTCCAGCAGGCGATGCAGATGCTGACCCTGGCCCAGCGCACGGCCGACGAGCACGTCGCCACCGCGCACCGGCAGGCGGGCGCGATCCAGACCGAGGCCCGGGCCGCGGCCGAGCAGATCGTGCGGGAGGCGCAGAGCCAGGCCGACGCTGTCCGGCAGCAGGCGGACAAGGCCCTGACCGAGGCCCGGGCCCAGGTCGAGCAGGCCAGCCGGGACGTGCAGGCGCAGGCCGAGACCGCCCGCCGGGACGCGGAGAAGATCGTCGCCGACGCCCGGGCCCAGGCGGCCGAGATCGACAAGGACGCGCGGGCCAAGGCCGAAGGGCTCGACCGGCTGGCCAGGCAGCGCTACGACGAGGAGGTCGGCAACCTCGCGACCAAGCGGGAGGCGCTGCAGCAGCAGATCGAGTCGCTGCAGGAGTTCGACCGGGACTACCGGTCCCGGCAGCTTACCTTCATGCAGGCGCAGCTGCGGGCGCTGTGGGTGGACGAGCCGCAGGTGCACGGCACGCTGCCGGAGGCGGCGCTGACCCAGGCCACCGTCGCCGCCGCGAAGACCCCGGCCCTGCCGGCGGGCGGATCGCCCGCGCCGGCCGGCGGGGCCAAGCACGGCACCGGCACGGCGGCCTCCACCTAGCGCCCGCCGACCCGCGCCCGCCTCCACCTAGCGCCCGCCGACCCGCGCCCGCC
>DATINN010000515.1:0-5480 GCA_035474175.1 Mycobacteriales bacterium
CCCGGACACCTGGACTGGTTCGCGGTCGGGATGGCGATCGCGGTGGTGGCCCGACGCGGGGTGCCGCCCCGGCTGGCCCAGCTCGCGGCCTGGCCCGGGACCTGCTGGGCCTGCGCCGGCGCGCTGTTGCTGCTGCTGTCCACGCCGCTGGCCGGCCCGCTGACGCTGGCGCCGGTGCCCGGTCCGGAGGCGGTGCTCAAGGAGTCGCTGTACGCGCTGTTCGCGGCGCTGCTGCTGGTGCCCTGCGCGCTCGGGCCGCAGCGCGGGGTGCTGGCCTCAGAGCCGCTGCGGTTCCTGGGGCGCGTCTCGTACGGGGTCTTCCTCTGGCACCTGATCGTGCTCGACGTCGTCTACCGGGTCACCGGCTGGCGCGACTTCAGCGGTCGCATGCTGGCGGTCGCGCTGCTCACCGGGATCTTCTCGGTGCTGCTGGGCTGGCTGTCGTGGGTCCTGGTCGAGCGGCCGGCGCTGCGGCTCGCCGACCGGCTCGCGGACCGGGTCGCGCGGCGGCCGCCAGCCCGTCAGCGCGGCCGCGAGCAGGCAGAGCGCGACCGCCCCGAGCGCCTGGCCGGCGGCCTGCAGCCCGCGGGCGCCCGGGTCGAGGGCGAGCAGGCCGGCCAGGGCGAGCGCGCCGCCCGCGCCGGCGGGGCGGGCGCGGCGGGGGAGAGCCAGGGCGACGGCGGCCGCGAGCAGCCCGGCCGGGCCGATGAGCAGCCCGCCCAGCACCGCCACCGGGACGGCCGGGGTCCACCGGCCCAGCGGGATCGCCCCGCCGCGGGCCGGCGTCCGGGTGGCGCCGCCCGGGACCAGCGCCAGCCCGACCACCACCAGCGCGGCCAGCAGCCCGGCCAGCAGGAGCCGGTGCTGGGTGCCGCCCGGCGTGTACGTCAGGTCGACCGTGGTCGCCGACCCGGGCGGGATCTCGAAGCCCTGCTGCCAGCCGTCCATCCGCTTCGTCTCCAGCGGGTGGCCGTCGGCGGTGGCGTGCCAGCCGGCGTTGTAGCCCTCGGCCAGCGCCAGGTAGGCCTGCGTCCCGGCGCCGACCCGGACCGTGCGGTGCTGGTCGGACCAGTGCTGCACGGTCACCGTGCGGGCGGGCGGCACGTGCGGCAGGGGGCCGCTGGACAGCTCGACGCCCGAGACCTCGAGGGCGCCGGTCCCGCCGGCGCTCTCCGCGCCGGGGCTGCCGGCGGGGCTGCCGGCGGCGGGGGCGCCGGTGGCGAGTCGGTGCGGGCCGGCGGCCACCGGCACCGGACCGCCGCACACGGTCGCTGGCACCGGCGCGAGCGTGAGCAGCTGCTGCACCGGCGCGGTCACCGACAGCCGGCGGCCCGTCCCGTCCAGGTCGAGGGCGGGGCCGTCGGCGCAGCCGACCTCCACCGGACGGGTCAGGTGGGCCGGCGCGCCGGTCAGGCTGACGTCCCGGACGGTCACCGGCAGCGGCGTGCCGTCCCGGCCGAGCTTGTGGCGGAAGGTCAGCGTGACCTCGTCGGTGCGCAGCGGCGCGAACCGGCCGGTGGCCTTGACCGTGCGCCGGTCCCCGGCCGGGGTGGTGAGATCCACGGACCCGACCCCGGTCCAGTCGGTCTTCCCGAACCCGGTCAGCGTGACCGTCGAGCCGAGGTCGAGACGCAGCTGGGGCGCCTGGTCGGCCGGCGACGGCAGCCAGGCCGTGTCCGGGTCACCGTCGTACCCCGCTCCCGGCCGGGCCGCCGGATCCGCGGTCAGCGTGGACGAGCCGGCGGCGCGGTAGCCGGCGGCCCGGTCGAGCAGCGCGTTCAGGGCCGGCCCGGGCCGGGGCCGAACGGTCGCGCGGACCTCCACCAGCCCGGACGGCGCGTCGAAGCGCCGGATCATCGGCCCGCTCTCCTCCCCCGGCCGGGCCAGACCGGGCACGCAGGTCCAGCCCGCGCTGCCGAGCAGGCAGTCGCCGCGCCGGCCGTCCGGGCGCTCGGCCAGCACGCTCCAGCGCGGGGCGGAGGCGTCGTCCGGCGGGTAGGCGACGGCCTGGCGGACCCGGACCCCCGGGATGGTGAGCTCGCGGATGCCCACCGCGCCGCCCTTGCCGTCCGTCCGGTTGATCGTCACCCGGACCATCGAGGTCTCCCCCTTCGGCAGCGCCAGCTCGGCCACGCCGTCGCGTACCGAGGCGGTCACGGTGCCGGCGTCGGTGGTGACCCCGACCCGCGTGACCGCCGGGCCGAGACCGGGGTCGGCGAGCACCTCGACGCGGGCCCGCGGCAGCTCCTGCGGGCGCAGCAGCTGGAGCTCCAGCCACTGGCCCTCGGTGCCGCCGGCGGAGACCCAGGAGGTCGCCGGGTCACCGTCGACCGCGGCCGCCGGCCGCCGGTCCGGACCCAGGTAGCCGGCCGTGAACGGGTCGTCCGCGCTGCTGGACGCGGTGACCGCGGACGCGCCCTCCAGCACGGTGACGGCCTGCTCGCCCGCGTCGTACGGGCCGATGTCCGGGCGCGGGACCGGGTCGGCCGCGGTCAGCGTGGCCGAGTAGCGCTGCCCCGGGTCGGCCCCCGAGTTGTACGCCCGGCGCCGCAGCGTGTCGGTCTGCACCACCTCGTCGGCGTCGGCGTCGTGCGCGCCCATCACCGCCCGGCCGGTCAGCAGGCCGGCGTCGGCCAGCGGAAACACGCCCTCCGGACCGCCGGACAGCGCCAGCTCGCCGGCCTGCGGCATGACCGCCACCCGCTCGGCGCCGGCCACCGCGAACACCTCGATCGCCGGCGGCCGGTCCGGGTCCGCCCCGGCCGGCCGGTCCCCCGCCCGCAGCGGCGGCTCCTGCCGCGGCCCGAACGCGGCCACCCGGGTCAGCCCCGGGCTCGCCGCCAGCGCCGCCCGGATCACGGCCGGGCGCTCGGAGCCGGAGCGGTCCGGGTCGAGGTCGTTGCGCAGCACCACGTAGCCGACGCCGGCCCGCGCCAGCACCTGCGCGTACGCGGCCGAGGGCTGGCCGGTGGCCAGCCGCTGGTCCAGGCCGTCGAGCATCCGGATGCTGCCGGGGGCGCCGAGCGGGGCGGCGTCCCGGACCGCCCAGGGCTGCTTCGCCAGCGCCTGGAGGGGCTCGTCGCGGGGGGTGCCCCAGCGGTAGACGGGGGCGTTGGCGGAGGGTTCGAGCAGGGCCCGGTCGCCGGCCGAGTGGTCGGCGAGCCAGGTCGCGGCCTGCTGCCAGTACGCCGGGGTGGCGGCGTAGGAGCCGTCCGGGGCGAGCCGGCCGGACCAGGCCGGGAGCAGCGTGATCGCGAGCAGCACGCCGGCCAGGCCGATGCCGAGGTGCCTGGGGACGGCGGCCCGGCCGGTGCCGAGGTGCCGGACCCTGGGGACGGCGGTCCGGCCGGTGCCGAGGTGCCGGACCTTCGGGACGGCGGCCCGGCCGAGCAGGTGGGCGAGACCGAGGGACAGCGGCAGCCGGAGCACCGGGTCGACCTTGTGCACGTTGCGCAGCGGCGCCGCGGCCCCGTCCAGCAGCCGCTGGAACTCCCCCGCGAGCGGCCCGGTGAACACCCCGGTGTGCCCGGCGGTGATCAGCACGGTCCCGAGCAGCACCGAGCCCGCCAGCCAGCGCCGCTCCGGCAGCCCCGGCAGCAGCAGCCCGGCCAGCCCGGCCGCCGCGACCAGCGCGGTCACCACCACCAGGCCGGGCGTGGTGGCCAGGTCCCAGCCGGCCGTCCAGACCGGCGCGCCGTGCACGACCAGGTAGCCGAGCCAGTGCTCGCCGCCGCGCAGGGTGTCGGTGAGGCCGGTGACCGACGTGGTCGCCGCCGCGCTCTCGATGAGGTCGAGGAACGGGTAGCCGTACCGGCCCAGGACCAGCAGCGGCAGCGCCCACCAGGCGCAGGCCAGGACGGTGACCGGCACCCACCAGGCCAGCAGCGCGCCGCGGACCGGGCGGGGCCGGGTGAGCAGGTAGAGCAGCGGCAGCAGGAGGACGGCGGCGGTGGCGGCCGCGTTGACGCCGCCGAGGCAGAGCACGGCGATCCCGGACAGCGCCGCCGCCCGCCGCGGGCTCAGCCGGCCGCGGGCGCCGCCGACGAGCGGGAGGAGCACCCAGGGCAGCACCGCCCCGGGCCAGGCCTCGACCGAGATCGTGCCGAGCACGGACAGGACCCGCGGGCTCAGCGCGTACGCCAGCGCCGCCACCAGCCGGGTCGCCGGCGTCCCGATGCCGAGCGCCCCGCCCAGCCGGTACGCCCCGAGGAACGCGACCACCAGCAGCAGCGACCACCAGCCGCGCTGCACCACCCAGCCCGGCAGCCCGGCGGCGTGCCCGGCCCAGAAGAACGGGCCCATCGGCCACAGGTAGCCGTACGACTGGTTGGCGACCTGCCCGAACGCCTGCTGCGGATCCCACGCCTCCAGCGCCCGGCGCAGGAACCCGCCCGGGTCGAGCACCAGGTCGGACTTCGTGTCCCCGATCAGCCGGCCCGGCGCCTGGCTGAACGCGAGCGCGATCAGCGCCAGCACCGCGGCCGCGACGCGCAGCCGCCGGATCGGGGCCGGCGCGGCGTCGGTGGTCCTCGGCGCGGTGTCGGTCATCGGCGCCGCAGCACCAACCACAGGTTCCACGTCGCGATCTCCCGCAGCCCGGGCACCCGCAGCAGCGGGCGCGCGTACGCGGGGAGGTAACGCGGGCGGGCGTCCAGCAGGTCGGCGTCGGCGCGGCTGCGGGCCCAGCGCAGCCCGGCCCGCACGGAGACGGGGAAGAGGCCGATGCCGTAGCGGTTCTTCGGCGGGTGTCCGTAGCGGCGGCCGTAGCGCTCGCCGGCGGGATAGCCGCCGAGGTAGTGCCAGGGCGACGTCTCGTGCCCGCCCCAGGGCGACAACCAGTTCGTGTACGAGACGACGACCAGACCGCCCGGTCGGGTGACCCGGACCAGCTCGTCGGCGAACCGCCACGGCGCCGGCACGTGCTCCACCACGTTGGAGGAGAAGCAGACGTCGACGGACCTGTCGGCGATCGGCAGCCGCTCCCCCTGCCCGGCGATCCCGCCGTCCGTCAGCTGCGTCGCGTCCGAGTCCAGCGGGATGTAGGTCGCGCCGGCCGACCGGAACGCGGCCGCGAACTCCTTCGGCCCCGCACCCACGTCCAGCACCCGCCGCCCGTCCAGTGGACCGTGCTCCCCCACCATCCGCACCGAGTCGCGGGCCAGCAGTCCGTAGAACACGTCCGGCGCGGTCTGCTCGACCCGGAACGCACGCAGCAGGGCCACGGACCTCCGCACACCTGCGTCGTGCACCGGGCAACAGTAGTCGTCGCTCCGGACGGCCCCGGAGCCGCCGGGTCCCCGCTCACCCGGGCCGGTGAGTGATCAACTCCAGGGACGGGCGCAGCCGCGGCAGCATCAGACGTGCGGCGACGGTGGCGGGCGCGGCCACGAGCGCCGCGAGGATCGTGCTGCGCTCGGCGAGCACGCCGGCGGGTCTGGGTCTCGGTGTCATCCGCCTCCGGAGGCTGGCCGTCTCCATGG
>DATINN010000516.1:0-2080 GCA_035474175.1 Mycobacteriales bacterium
CGCAGCAGGTCGTGCACGCCCCGGCCGACCGGGCCGCCGCCGGCCGACCACAGGCCGACGCCGGTGACGATCGCGACCGCGACGACGGCCAGGCCGACGCCGTCGCGGCGGTGGGCCGGGTCGAGCCGGGCCGTCGCGGCCTGCCGGCCGACCGCGCGGGCGGCGCCGCCGGCCCCGCGGGCCAGCAGCAGCCAGCTCCCGGACAGGGCCCGGCCGACCGGCGCGAGCGGGCTGCCGGCGCTCCGGCGGCGCGCGGCGGCCCTCCGCGAGCGGGCGGTGGCCCGGGTCGCGCCGCCACGCGGACGGGCAGGCGAGGTCCGGGCAGGCACGGACATGAGCCTAGCCGGGCGGTCTCTCCCGGCTCGGGACCGAACCGCCGGTTTCCGGTTCGCCGGCCGTGGGAACCTGGCCCGGCCCCGGTGCGTCGACGCTGACGCAGCACCCGGACGTCCTGGAGGTCGGCGTGGCGAATCGGTGGTGGGTCCCGGCGGCGGCGGCCGCGGCGGTGATCCTGATCGGAGCCGGGAGCGTGCTGGTCCTGCGCAGGGACGGCGGCGGTCCGGCCGCCGCTCCGGACCCCGCGCCGGCCGCGGACCCGACCCCGACCCTGGAGCAACTCCGCGTGCGGGACGGTGACACGGTGACCGCCTCCGGCACGGTGGTCGTCGCTCCCGGGAAGCCGGCCCGGTTCTGCGCCCCCGCACCGACGGCGGCCATCGGCCAGGTCGGACCGGAGCAGCCGCCGGACTGCACCCTCGGGGTCGACCTGGTCGGTGCGGACGCCGCCCGGCTGACCGGCGTGAAGACGTTCCGGGACACCCGCTGGGGCGAGGCCGGCATCACCGGCCGCTACTCCGGTGGCACCGTCACCGTCGCCGCCCAGGGCGCCCCGGTGTCCGTGCCGGGCCCGGTCAGCAGCCTGCCGACCGGCACCCCGTGCCCGGCCCCCACCGGCGGCTGGCACCCGGGCCCGGTCGACCAGGCCGCCCTGAACGCGCTGACCACGTTCGTGCAGGGCCACCCGGACGCGTACGGGGAGATCGTGATGACCTACCCGGACGGGCCGCCCTCCGGCCCGACCGACGCGCCCGGGTACGGCGAGGAGACCGAGGTGCTGATGGTGACGACCGTGCTGCCGCCGGCCGACGCCGAGCGGGAGCTGCGCGCGCGCTTCCCGGGCAACCTCTGCGTCCGGCCGGCCGTCGGCAGCCGCGCGGCCACCGACGCGGTCTGGAAGCGGGTCCAGTTCGAGCGGGACTGGCGGCGGCACGGCGCCTACACCGGCGGTCCCGACTACCTCACCGGCCGGGTCCGCGTGTCGCTGGTCGTGCTGGACGACGCCGCCTACCGCTGGCTGTCCGGCGCCGGCGCCCCGATCGTGGACGCCGACCCCTGGCTGCGCCCGGTCCGCTGACCCAACCGGTCCGGTGCCGGCGGGGGTAGTACGGGTATGAGGGTGGTCAGCACCGCACCGGAGACCGGGGTCGCGCCCGCGGACCCGGCCGGGTTCGCGGCCTGGGTCCGCCCGCACCTGCCGGCGATGGCCCGGCTCGCGGCCCGGCTGGCCCCGGGCGCCGACCGGGACGACGTCGTGCAGGACGCGCTGGTGCGGGCCTGGACCAAGAGCCACCAGTACGACCCCGGCCGCGGCGCCCCGTCGGCGTGGCTGCTCGCGATCACCGCCGACCGGGCCCGCCGGGCCCGGCCGCGCCGGCCGGCCGCCGTGCCGCTGGAGCCGGAGCACGGGCCGGCCACGCCGCAGCCGGACGGCGACCGGACCCTGGACCTGGCCCGCGCGCTCGACCGGCTCACGACCCGGCAGCGGCTGGCCGTGGACTGCTTCTACTACGCCGGGCTGTCCGTGGCCGAGACGGCCGCGGTCATGGGCTGCGCCGAGGGCACCGTCAAGTCCACCCTCTCCGACGCCCGCACCCGGCTCCGCCCGCTGCTGGAGGTCACGCCATGACCGACATCGACCGCCTGCTGACCGACGACGGCGCCCGCTGGCGGGCGGCCGAGCCCCCCGCCCCCGACCCCGACCCGGCGCTGCTGACCCGGCCCGGCCGGTCCCGCTGGCAGC
>DATINN010000517.1:0-2165 GCA_035474175.1 Mycobacteriales bacterium
GCAGGTCGGGCGGGGCTACCTGGGCCGGCCGGAGCTGACGGCGGCCAGGTTCACCGAGCGGCCGGGGCTGGGGCGCTGCTACGCCACCGGCGACCTGGTCGTCAGGGACGCCGGCAGCGTCCTGCACTACCGCGGCCGGACCGACTTCCAGGTCAAGATCCGCGGGCACCGGGTGGAGCTGGGCGAGATCGAGGCGACGCTGGAGCGGGACCCGCGGGTCGAGGACGCCGTGGTCGTCGCGGCCGACGGCCGGATCGTCGCGTACGCGCAGGTGGGCCGGTTCGCGGCGGCGACCGGGGGCGCGCCGGCGGCGGACGGGCGCTGGCACGGGCCGGAGTTCGACGCGCTCGCGACCGCGCTGACGGCGCTGGTCCGCTCGGTGCTGCCGGAGCACATGACGCCGAGCGGGTACGGGTTCCTGACCGCGCTGCCGCTGACGCCGAACGGGAAGCCGGACCGGGCCCGGCTGCCCCGGGTCGCGTTCGCGGCCGCGGGCCGGCCGCCCGCGGGCCCGGCCGAGCTGGCCGTCGCGGAGATCTGGCGCGAGGTCCTCGGCGTCGACGACGTGCCCGCGGACGTGCCGTTCCCGGCCCTCGGCGGCGACTCGCTGCTGGCCGCGGGCGTGACCGCGCGGATGCGGCGGCGGGGGGCGGCGGTGACGCTGCCGGACTTCCACGCCGACCCGACGGTGGCCGGGCTGGCCCGGCTGCTGCCGGCGACGCTCACCCGGGGCGAGGGCCTGCCCCACTCGGCCGAGCCCGGCCCGGTGACCGACACGCTGCGCGAGGCCTGGCTGGGCGAGCAGATGGCCGGCGAGCAGGCGGCGCTGTGGACGGTGCCGGTGCTGGTCGGGGTGGACGGGCCGCTGGACGGGGCGGTCCTGCAGGACGCGCTGGACGCGCTGGTCGCCCGGCACGACGCGCTGCGCACGGCGATCACCGGTCCGGACACGGCCGCGTACGTGGCCCCGGCGCCGGTGCCGCTGGAGGTCGTCGACGTCGCCCACCTGTCCGGACCGGAGCAGGACGCGGCCGCCGCCGCGGCCCAGGACCGGCTCGCGCGCCGGCCGCTGGACCTCGGCGCCGGGCACGTGCTGCGGGCCCAGCTCGTCCGCCGCGGCCCGGCCCGCGGCGAGCTGCTGCTGCACCTGCACCACGCCGCCGCCGACGGGCTGTCGTACCGGCCGCTGGTGCGCGACCTGGCCGCGCTCTGCGCCGGGGACCCGCTGCCGGCGCCGGTCGTGTCCGCGGGCGACGCGCACCGGTTCGTGGCGGCGCGCCGGAAGGGGACGGCGCAGCGGTGGCGGGAGCGGCTGGCGGGCGGCCCGCCGGCCTCGGCCGCGCCGGTCGGGACCGGCGACCCGGCCGCGGGGGCGTGGGACGGCGGGCGGGTGTTCGAGCCCGTCGACCCGTCCCTGGCCGCCCGGGTGCGGGAGCTCGGCAGCCCCTTCGCGGTCGCGGTGGCGGCCTGCGCGGTCCGCGCCCACCGCGAGACCGGCGCCACCGACCTGCTGGTCAGCGCGCCGATGAGCACCCGCGACCACCCGGACCTGGAGGACGTCGTCGGCCTGCTGCACGAGGCCGTCCCGGTCCGCTGCGACCTGAGCGGCGACCCCGGCTTCGGCGCGCTGGTCGCCCGCATCGCGGCGGCGGCCGCGGCCGACCGGGAGGCCGGCGCGCCCGACCGGGAGACGGCCCGGCTGCTGCGGGACGCCGGCGACGAGCGGGTCCGCCCGGCCCGGCTGGTCGTGGCCATGCAGCGCGGCGAGCCGCCGGTGCGGGCCGGCGGCCGGACCTGGACCTACCTGCGGGAGCTGGACAACGGCGGGGCCAAGGCCGACTGCACCCTGTTCTGGGAAGCCGACATGCCGGTGCCGCAGCTCGCGGCCGAGCACGCCCGGCAGGCGCTGAGCGCGGACGAGGCCCGGGAGTTCCTGCGTCAGGTCGTCACGATCGTCGAGGCCGGGCTGGACCGGCCCGACCTGCCGATCAGCCGGCTGCCGCTGCTGTCCGAGACCGACGCGGCCCGGATCACCGACCTCAGCGGCGCCGCGACCGTCGACCTGTCCGGGCCCGACGTGCTGGCGGCCGTGCTGGACACGGCCCGGCGCACCCCGGACGCGATCGCGGTGCAGTGCCCGGCCGCCGGACCCGTCAGCTACCGCC
>DATINN010000518.1:0-4111 GCA_035474175.1 Mycobacteriales bacterium
CCCCGGACGCGGCCGAGGCCGTCTGCGCCGGCGGTCCGGTGGCCCCGGCCGACGTCGCCGACCTGCTCCCGGCGCTGGCCGACAAGTCGCTGCTGCAGCAGGTGCCGGGGCTGGAGCCGCGCTACCGGATGCTGGAGACGCTGCGCGAGTTCGGCATCGAGCGGCTGGCCGCGACCGGCGACGTGGCGGCGGTCAAGCGGGCGCACGCACACCACTTCCTGGCCGTGGCCGAGGCGGCCGATCCGCACCTGCGCCGGCCCGAGCAGGTCGAGTGGCTGCTCCGGCTGACCGCCGAACGGGACAACCTGCTGGCCGCGTTGCGGTTCTCCGTGGACACCGGCGACGCCGCCACCGCGGTCCGCCTCGGCGGCGTCCGGGGTGATCCCGCCCGGGAACACCGCGACCCGGTCGGCCAGCGCGGCCTCGGCCGGCGACAGCAGGTCCCAGCTCCAGGCGACCACGGCCCGCAGCGTCTGCTGACGCGGCAGCGCGGTGCGGCTGCCACCGGTGAGCAGCCGGAACCGGTCGTCCAGCCGGGCCGCGACCTCGGTCACCGGCAGCGACCGCATCCGGGCCGCGGCCAGCTCGATGGCCAGCGGCATCCCGTCCAGCCGGCGGCAGATCTCGATCACCGGCGCGACCGTGTCGTCGTCCACCTGGAACCCCGGCCGGACCGCGGCGGCCCGGTCGGCCAGCAACGTCACCGCCGGATGCCGGAGCGCCTGGGCCGGGGTGGCGTCGGCCGGCGGCAGGCCGAGCGGGGCGACCGGGGCCAGCGCCTCGCCGGTGATGCCCAGGGGCTCCCGGCTCGTGGCCACGATCCGCAGCCGGGGACAGCGGGCCAGCAGCTCGGCCGCGAGCGTGGCCGCCGGCTCGATCAGGTGCTCGCAGTTGTCCAGCACGATCAGCGCGCACCGCTGCGCAAGCAGGTCGACCAGCCGGGTCATCGCGCCGGCCTGGGACGGGGCGGGCTGGCCGGGCTGCTCGCGGGGGCGGGTGTCGGCCAGCCCGACCGCGGCCAGCACCGCCTGCGGCACCTCGGCGCCGCCGGTGACCGGGGCCAGCTCGGCCAGCCACGCCCCGTCCGGGAACCGCTCCAGCACCCGGACCGCGGTCTCGGCGGCCAGCCGGGTCTTGCCCGCGCCGCCCGGACCGACCAGCGTCACCAGCCGGTGCCGGTCGAGCTGGGCGGCGACCGCGGCCAGGTCCGCGTCCCGGCCGACGAAGCTGGTCAGCTGGGCCGGGACGTTGGTGCGGGGGGCGGCCGCCGGCTGCGGTTCCGGAGCGGCCCGCAGCACCCGCAGCTGGATCTCCTGCAGGGCGGGGGAGGGGTCCACGCCCAGCTCGTCGGCCAGCAGCCGCCGGACGTCCTCGTACGCAGCCAGCGCGTCGGCCTGCCGGCCGGCCGCGTAGAGCGCGCGCACGTGCTGGCCGCGGATGCGCTCCCGCAGCGGGTGGTCGCGGGTCAGCTCGACCAGCTCCGGCAGCACGCCCGCGTGCCCGCCCAGCGCCAGCTCGGCGTCGATCCGGTCCTCGGTGGCGGCCAGGCGGCGCTCAGTCAACCGGTCGCGCGCGTCCTCGGCCCAGGGCAGGCCGGGCGCGTCGGCCAGCGCCGGGCCGCGCCAGAGCCCGAGCGCCTCGGCGAGCAGCCGGCGGGCCGCGGCCGGGTCGGTCGGCAGCGCCTGCCGGCCGGCGTCGGCGAGCCGCTCGAACTCCGGCGCGTCGACCTGGGCCGCTTCCAGGGCCAGCCGGTAGCCCGGCGGGCCGGACTCGATCGGCACGCCCGGCAGCGCCCGGCGCAGCCGCGACACCAGCGACTGCAACGCGTTGAGCCGGTCGGCCGGCGGCGTGTCCCCCCACAGGTCCTCGACCAGCGCGTCGACCCCGACGAAGCGGCCGGGGTCGAGCGCGAGCCGGGAGAGCAGGGCACGCAGGCGTGCGCCGCCGACCTCGACCGGCCGGCCGGCGTCGTCCGTCACGAGGAGAGCCCCGAGGATCGCCACCCGCACACCTCCACTCTGGCAGGTCTTGCTGACGGTTTTCAGGTCGGCTCTCAGCCCAGCAGACGCCGGCGGATCCGTCGAACGGCTGTCCACAGGCGCTGCCGTCGTCCACAGGTCGCCGATTGCCCCTGCCGTGGCGGTCGAGCCCCGCGGCAGCCTCGTCGTGTCGCCCGCCGCCGTGGTGGGCCCGCCGAGGGGAATTCCACGATGAACGAAACGCTTGTGACCATGGTCGGCAACCTGGTCGACGACCCGAAGCTGCGCACCACCGAAGCCGGCCAGGACGTCGCCGGGTTCCGGGTCGCCTCCACCTCCCGGCGGTTCGACCGGGACAGTCAGCGCTGGATCGACGGCGGGCAGCTGTTCCTGTCGGTCAGCTGCTGGCGCGCCCTGGCCGCCAACGCGGTCGCGTCGCTGCGCAAGGGCGACCCGGTGGTGGTGACCGGCAGGCTGACCACCAGGACGTACGAGAAGGACGGCCAGACCCGGTCGGTGTGCGAGCTGGAGGCGCTGGCGATCGGCCCGGACCTGGCCCGGGGGACCGCGGTGTTCCGGCGCTCGCCGCGTCCGGCGGAGGATGCCGGTGGCGAGCCGGCCGGGGCCGGGGCGGAGGAATCCCGGCTGGTGGGAGCCGGCGTGTGACCTGGGCGCGCCGGGCTGGGACACTGGACTCGACTCAGGCGACGGGAGCGGCAAGCAGGATGGCGCAGTACATCTATTCGATGCGCAAGGTGCGCAAGGCGCACGGCGACAAGGTAATTCTCGACGACGTGACGTTGGCGTTCCTGCCCGGCGCGAAGATCGGTGTGGTCGGCGCCAACGGCGCCGGCAAGTCGAGCGTGCTCAAGATCATGGCGGGGCTGGACACCGCGTCCAACGGGGACGCGGTGCTCACCCCGGGCTACTCGGTCGGCATCCTCATGCAGGAGCCGCAGCTGGACGAGAGCAAGGACGTCCGCGGCAACGTCGAGGAGGCGGTGGCGGAGACCCGTGCCGTGCTGCAGCGGTTCGAGGAGGTGTCGGCCGCGATGGGCGAGCCCGACGCCGACTTCGACACGCTGCTGGCCGAGCAGGGCGACCTGCTGGAGAAGATCGAGCACGTCGACGGCTGGGAGCTGGACAGCCGGATCGAGCAGGCGATGGACGCGCTGCGCTGCCCGCCGCCGGACGCTCCGGTGGCGACGCTGTCCGGCGGTGAGAAGCGGCGGGTCGCGCTGTGCGCGCTGCTGCTGAGCCAGCCCGACCTGCTGCTGCTCGACGAGCCCACCAACCACCTCGACGCGGAGAGTGTCGACTGGCTGGAGCAGCACCTGGCGAAATATCCGGGCGCCGTCCTGGCCGTGACGCACGACCGTTACTTCCTCGACAACGTGGCCGAGTGGATCCTGGAGATCGACCGCGGCCACCTTTACCCCTACGAGGGCAACTACTCGACCTACCTGGAGACCAAGCAGGCCCGGCTCAAGGTCGAGGGCCGCAAGGACGCCAAGCGGCAGCGCATCCTCGAGCAGGAGCTGGAGTGGGTGCGCAGCAACCCCAAGGCGCGGCAGGCGAAGAACAAGGCGCGCCTGCAGCGCTACGAGGAGCTGGCGACCGAGGCCGAGAAGACCCGCAAGCTCGACTTCGAGGAGATCCAGATCCCGGCGGGCCCGCGGCTGGGCAACGTCGTGGTCGAGGCCGAGAAGCTGACCAAGGGCTTCGGCGACCGGGTGCTCATCGAGGGGCTGTCCTTCTCGCTGCCCCGCGGTGGCATCGTCGGCATCATCGGGCCCAACGGGGTCGGCAAGACGACCCTGTTCAAGACCGTGGTCGGCGAGGAGAAGCCGGACAGCGGTTCGCTCCGGCTCGGTGACACCGTCTCGCTGTCCTATGTGGACCAGGATCGGTCCGGGCTGGACCCGAAGAAGTCGGTGTGGCAGGTCGTCTCCGACGGGCTCGACCACATCAAGGTCGGCAACGTCGAGATGCCCTCCCGGGCGTACGTGAGCGCCTTCGGGTTCGAGCATTCCGTCAAAGGGGCTCCGCTGAGTTTCCGACAGATCGAATACTACCGTATGCCGGTCATGACCTATCTGACGCTCGATCGGCTGTGGGATCTAAAGCGAGTC
>DATINN010000519.1:0-6620 GCA_035474175.1 Mycobacteriales bacterium
GCCCGCTGACGGCAGCGGCCACCAGCCCGCTGACAGGTCGGCCGTAGTCCGCGAACCGGCCGGTCAGACCTCCAGCAGCACCGTGAACGGGCCGTCGTTGACGGACGCGACCTGCATCGACGCGCCGAAGACCCCGGTCTCGACCGGCGCGCCGCGGGACCGCAGCGCCGCGACCACGGCCTCGACCAGCGGGGCCGCCACCGGTCCGGGGGCGGCGGCCAGCCAGCTCGGGCGCCGGCCCTTGCGGGTGTCGCCGTAGAGCGTGAACTGGCTGACCACCAGCAGCGGGGCGCCGATCGTGGCCGCCGACTGCTCGTCGCGCAGGATCCGCAGCTCGTGCACCTTGCGGGCCATCGTCTCGGCCGTGGCGGCCGTGTCCGGGTGCGTCACCCCGAGCAGCACCAGCAGTCCGGGGCCGATCTCGCCGGTCACCGCGCCGTCCACGGTCACGCTGGCGGACAGCACCCGGGAGACCACGGCACGCACGGGCGGCACACTAGGCGCTGTGGATGGCAGCAGCGCACTGGCCGACTACCGGCAGCGGGTGGCGGAGCTCTACCTGGCCCGGCCGCGGGACGGCGCCGACGGGCTGGCCGCGTTCCGGGCCGGGCGGGACGAGCTGTTCCTGACCCACCCGTGCTCCGCGCTGGACGAGCGGCAGCGCGCCACCGGCGTCGGCCCGGCCTACCACGACCGCGACCCCGAGCTGGTCGTCGCCACGACGCTGGTGCCGGTGGACGACGGCGAGCGGGTGGCGATGGACACCGGCGGCGAGGACGGGATCCTGCACTACCGGCGGCTGGGCCGGATGGCCACGCCGGTGGGGGAGCTGACCCTGTTCTGGCTGCTCGGCTACGGCGGCGGCCTGTTCCTGCCGTTCCGGGACGCGACCGGCACGACCAGCACGTACGGCGGGGGCCGCTACCTCACCGACACGATCAAGGGCACGTTCGGCCGGGGCGTGGTGCTCGACGGGACCGCCGTGACGCTGGACTTCAACTACGCCTACAACCCGTCCTGCGCGTACAACTCGGCGTACCTGTGCCCGCTGGCGCCGCAGGAGAACTGGCTGACCGCGCCGGTGCCGGCCGGCGAGCTGCGCTACCCGCACCCCGCCTAGCTAGCCGTCACATCCCGCCGAGGGGCGGGGAGTAGGCGTGCACGGTGATCGCCTCGATCGCGCCGCGGTTCTGCAGCGCGTGCACGCTGCCGGCGCCGAAGGACGCGCTCGCGCCGGCCGCCCGGACCGCCTGCCGGGTCCGGCCCCGGTCCGAGCGCCAGGTGCCGGTCAGCTCCCCGAGCAGGATCGTGTACGCCCCGGCCGACTGGCCGTGCCCGTGCGGGCCGGTGCCCTGCCACGGGGTCCAGGTCTGCAGCCAGACCTCGACCTGCTCGGTCGCGGCCAGCAGCAGCTGCCACGGCTCCACCGGGTCGAACCGGGCCGCCTGGTGCAGCTCGTCGGCCGCGCGGGTGGCGAACAGCCGGGTCAGCCGGGCCAGGTCGCGCTCGGACCAGCGCGGCCGCGGGGCCAGCACGCCGGCCAGGCCGCGGGCACCGGCCACGGACGGGTGCGCGTACGGCAGGAGATCGACTGCTGCTGCTCTCACGACGGCGCTCCGTTCCGGCGGCAGGCGGGTCAGGGTCCGCCGACCCGCGCAACCTAGGGCCTCAAGTCCCTCTCTGCACAGTCCCCAACTCTGGTGAGTGCTTACCCTACCGCAGCGGTAGGAATCAAGAACCCACGGTCGGCCAGGTCACGGGCCATGTCGGTGACCTGGCCGGGCTCGATGCCGTAGGCCAGCTCCAGGACGGCGGCCAGTTCGCGCAGCGTGCGAGTGCCGTCACAGCCGGCCACGAGGGCCGCCACCGCCGGGTCGACGGCCGCGGACCAGCGCATCCCGGCCGGCTGCCGCAGCCGCTGCCCGGTGACGGCCCAGCCCTCCGGACCGGGCCGCGCCACCTGCTCCAGCTCCAGCCCCGGCGCCCGGTCGAAGCGCACGGTGGCCAGGTCGGCGTCGCGCAGCGCCCCGAGCCGGTCGAACCAGGCCGCCACGTGCGGCCCGGCCGGCTCCTCGACCGCCTGCGTGACCTCCTCGATCCGGATCGTCGGCACGGCGGCGCCGGAGCGGTGCAGGGTGACCAGGCCGAAGCCGACCGCCTCCACGGCGGTCGCGGCGAACCAGTCCAGCCAGCGGTCGTAGCGGGCCTCGTACTCGGGGGAGCCCTTCTCGCCCGCGTCGGTCAGCCACAGCGCCGCGTACTGCGCCGGGTCCGCGACCTCCCGCTGCCACACCCACGCGTCGCAGCCCAGGCCGTCGAGCCAGCCGGCCAGCCGGTCCTGCCAGTCCTCGTCGCCGCGGTGCTCCCAGTTGGCCAGCAGCTGGCACCAGCCGCCCTCGGCCAGCACGCCCGGCGCCTGCCGGACCAGGCGGCGGCAGACCTCGTCGCCGGCCAGGCCGCTGTCCCGGTACGCGAAGCCGCCGTCCCCGGGGCCGACGATGAACGGGGGGTTGGACACGACCAGGTCGAAGCGCCGGTCCCCGACCGGATCGAGCAGGTCGCCCTCCAGCAGCTCCCAGTCCAGCCCGTTGAGCCGGGCGGTCAGCCTCGCCATCGCCAGGGCCCGGGGGAGGACGTCGGTGCCGGTGACCGTGCCGGCGTGCTCGGACAGGTGCAGGGACTGGACGCCGCAGCCGGTGCCGATGTCCAGCGCCCGGCCCACCGGCCGGCGGATCGTGGCGGCGGCCAGCGTCAGGGACGCCGGGCCGACACCGAGCACGTGATCCGGGCGTACCGGCCCCGGTCGGACGTCGGTGCCGAGATCGGCGACCACCCACCACTTCTCGTACGGGCGGAGGTCGATCGCGGCCCGGTAGGAGCCGCCGTCCGGCTCCAGCAGCGCGCTGACCGGGAGCGCGGCCTCGACCGCGGCGGCCGGCTCGCTGCTGCCGAGCAGGAACAGCCGGATCAGCGTCTCCAGCGGCGTGCCGCTCCGGGTCGCCCGCAGCGCCGGCACCCGCTCGCCCCGGGCCAGCGCGCCGGCGGCCTCGTCGCCGAGCAGCTCCACCACCGCGTCGGCGGTGTACCCGGCCACGCGCAGCGCGTCGGCCAGCCGGTCGGCCTCGTCGTCGGTGAGCACGGGGTCATCCTGCCCGTCACCCCCCGGGCCGGCTCACCTTGGTCAGCGCCCGGGCGACGACGGACTTCTCCGTGTCGGTCAGGTGGGCCGAGAAGTGCCGCTCGATGCCGTCGAGGTAGAGCGGCGCGGTCCGGCGCAGGGCGGCGACGCCGTCGGGGGTGATGACCGCCCACACCACCCGCCGGTCGTCCTCGTCGCGGACCTTGGCGACCAGCCCGTGGGCGGTCATCTCGTCGACCAGCCGGCTGACCCGGGTCCGGCTCAGCACGACCCGGCGGCCGAGCTCCTGCATCTGCAGCCGGCCCTCGTCCGCGCCGCGCAGCTCCAGCAGCACGTCATACCAGGTCAGGGGGATGGTCGCGGCCCGGGCGAGCTCCGCGTCGATGGCCCGCAGGGCGCTGGCGTGGGCCTGGAGCATGGCCCGCCAGGCGGCCAGGCCGGCGTCGTCGGTCACAGTCCCATCCTAACGGTTGCGTGCGTACGCACATGTTATTAGAGTGCGTGCGTACGCACATACCGACGAAGGAGCGAGACATGACCGAGACAGTGGCGGCGACGCGGTACGTCGGCGGGACCGAGCTGCCCGCGGCCGGCACCTGGGAGCTCGACCCGGGGCATGCCGAGGTGGGCTTCGTGGGCCGGCACTTCCTGCTCACCAAGGTGCGCGGCCGGTTCCCGGGCGTGCGGGGCACGGTGACGGTCGCGCCGGAGCCGGGGGAGAGCCGGGTGTCGGTGACCATCGACATGGCCAGCGTCAACAGCGGCGACGAGACCCGCGACGCGCACCTGCGTTCGCCCGACTTCTTCGACGTCGAGCAGCACCAGACCGCGACGTACGAGTCGACCGACGTGCAGTGGGACGGCACCGCGGGCACCATGACCGGCGACCTGACGATCAAGGGCGTGCGGCGGCCGGTGACGCTGGCCGTCGACTACGTCGGCTACGCGCGCGACCCGTGGGGCAACGACCGGGCCGTGTTCTCCGCGCACGGCCGCGTCGACCGGGAGGACTGGGGCCTGACCTGGAACATGCCGCTGGACCGGGGCGGCCTGCTCGTCTCCAAGGAGATCGAGCTGGTCATCGAGGCGGAGCTGATCCTGCAGCGGTGAGCACCAGCGGTGCCAGCGCGGCCCGCTCGGCGTCGGACAGCCGGACCGGGCGGCCGTCGCGGGCCCGCACCACCACCGACTCGCCCAGCGCGGCGCACCGGTCCTGGTGGAACAGCGCGTGCACGATGACGTAGGAGGCCCCGCTGATCCGGCTGACCGCGGTGGCGACGGTGACGGCGCTCGGGTAGGGGACCTGGGCCCGGTAGTCCAGCTGCAGGCTGACCAGCAGGAACTGCACGCCCGGGGGCGGGTTCAGCAGCGCGCCGGGACCGGCGACGCGCTCGTTGAGCTGCGCCCGCCCCTCCTCGAACCAGCGCGCGTACGCGACGTTGTTGACGTGCCGGTTGGCGTCGACGTCGCTGTAGAGCGCGCGGGTGTCGTAGCGCAGCGGGTAGCTCTCCGGCCGCAGCCGGTCCTTGTCGAACGCGGGCCTGGTCATCGGGCCCGGAGTCTTCCAGCCCGCGGTGGCGCTAGCCTGCCGGGATGGGTCTCATGCTCAGCCAGCAGGCCGACGCGGACGCGCTGCTCGACCGCGACCCGCTGGCGCTGGTCATCGGGATGGTGCTGGACCAGCAGATCCCGCTGGAGAAGGCGTTCTCCTCGCCGTACGTGCTGACGCAGCGGTTGGGGCACGTGCCGGACGCGGCGGAGATCGCCGCGATGCCGGAGGAGGTGCTGGTGCCGCTGTTCGCCACGCCGCCGGCGCTGCATCGCTTCCCCGGCTCGATGGCCAAGCGGGTGCAGGCGATGTGCCAGGTCGTCGTCGAGAAGTACGACGGTGACGTGGCCACCGTCTGGACCGGCGCCACCGACGGGCGCGACCTGCTCAAGCGGGTGTCCGGGCTGCCCGGGTTCGGTGAGCAGAAGGCGAAGATCTTCGTCGCGCTGCTGGGCAAGCAGTACGGCGTGGACGTTCCGGGCTGGCGCGAGGCCGCGGGGGAGTTCGGGCCGGCGGACACGTACAAGTCGGTGGCCGACATCCGCGACGCCGGCTCCCTGGCCAAGGTCCGCGACTACAAGAAGCAACTCAAAGCCGCCGCCAAGGCCCGGGACTGACGCCGGCCTGGCCCGGAGCTCGTCCGGGTGCGCCGATCGGGGGTGGGGCGGGTGGGTGATTCGGGGTGCGCGGGATGCGGGGCCGCGCGGGCGGTGCCACGATGGGACGTGGCCGGGACCGCGTGGGTGCCGGCCGGGGAGGCGCGTACCAGTGACGACCTACGGCCGGGACGGCGAGCCGGTGCTGATCACCGAGGCCGAGCCCAGCCTGGACGACCAGCTCGCCGCCCGCCGCAACAAGTATCTGCTGATGATGCTCACTCGTATCGTCTGCCTGATTATGGCCGCGGTGTGTTATCGCAACCCGTGGCTGCTGGCCGTCTTCGTGGCCGGCGCGGTGGTGCTCCCGTGGGCGGCGGTGCTCATCGCCAACGACCGCCCGCCCAAGAAGGCCAGCAAGATCTCGCGGTTCGGCGGCCACCCGGATCCGGGTCGCGCCATCACCACGTCCAGCCGCGACAGTCGGATCATCGAGGGCTGAGGACAGCTGCGTTCGTTGCAGCATCCTTGATGGTCGATGACCGATTTATACGTTTCCTGTAGGCAGAGAAGATCCCACAGGGAACGGTTTTGATGCATAGAGGATCACTCGTGATACAGCCTTCTGTGAATACTCTGACGAAACTCAGCCCCGTGCCGCCATCTCCCAATGCCTCAGTCCAAAGGCGACGCCTGTCATTCGGCGCTGTGGTCCGCGCCAAGCGCAAGTCGCTCGGGCTGTCCCAGGAAAAGCTCGCCGAGAAGGCGGGCTGCGACCGGCAGTCGATCAACCGGGTCGAGAACGCGGCGTACTCGCCGTCGTTGGACCGGGTCTTCAAGCTCGCCGACGCGCTCGGCCTGAGTTTGTCCGACCTTTTCGACGAGTTCGACCGGGTCGACTCCAACAGCCCGAGCCAGAACGGCTCCGTGAGCCGGGACGCCCGCCAGGGCCATCAGCTGGGCGAGCGCGCCGCCTCCAGCTGATCCGCAGCTCCCGTCCGGCGGTGGGGTACTGACCCCACCGCCGTCCGCGCGTCTCGGAGACGCCCGGCCGCGCGTCCAGGACGCGTGTTCTGGAGACGTCGGCGCGCGTCCCGGTGACCCGCGCGTCCGGGTGACCCGCGCGTCCCGGTGACCCGCGTGTCCGGGTGACCCGCGTGTCCGGGTGACCCGCGTGTCCCGGTGGCCCGCGCGTCTAGGGCACCTGTTGGGAGACGCCGGCGCGCAGCGCCTCGGCCACCCGCGCCGCCTCGTAGAGCGCGCCGGCCAGATCGCGCTCGTCGCCGCCCCGGGCCGACTCCAGCAGCCGGCCGATCGTGGACCAGTCGTCGAGCAG
>DATINN010000520.1:0-13173 GCA_035474175.1 Mycobacteriales bacterium
CGGTCGGCCGGCTCGCTGGCGGCCGAGTTCGACCTCAGCCGGCCGGGGGTGTCGCGGCATCTGCGGGTGCTGCGGGAGGCCGGGCTGGTGCGGTCGCGGGGCGCCGGGCAGCACCGGCTCTACTCGGTCGACCTCGCGCCGCTGGCCGAGGTGGACGCCTGGCTGGAGCGCTGGCGCGGCTTCTGGGCCCAGCGACTGGACGCACTCGACACGGAACTGCGGAGGGGCGATGCCTGAGTTCGGGACGGTACGGCGGGACGGCGACTTCGGGGCGGTGCACTTCGACCGCGTGTACGACGCGGCGCCGGCGGACCTGTGGGACGCCTGGACCTCGCCGGCGCGGATCCCGCGCTGGCTCGGGGCGTCGCTGGAGGGCTCGCTCGAGGTCGGCGCCACGGCCCGGCTCGTGTGGGGCGAGGACCCCGACTCGCAGGTCGAGCTGCAGGTCAACGCGATGACGCCGCCGCGGCTGCTGGAGTGGCAGTGGACGATCCACGGCGAGCCGCCGACGCTGCTGCGGGTGGAGCTGACGCCGGTGGGGTCGGGGACGCGGCTGGTGCTCGACCACAGCCGGCTGCCGGCGAACCAGTTCGCCGGGCTGTCGTCCGGGTGGCACGACTTCCTGGACGTGCTCGGGTCCGGGGTGCCGTCGGCGGAGGACCGGTGGCGGGAGCTGCTGCCGGCGTACCAGGGAAAGGTCGCGGCGCTCTGAGATCGCGCAGGACTACCCTGCGCGCATGCCCGTACCGGTGCCGACGTCCTCGACCCGCTGGCGTTGTGCGCTGTGCGGCAACCTGACCCGCTTCGACGTGCAGCGCTCGACCCGGTCGCGGGAGTTCGTGCACGTGTCGCTCGCGGGCGAGCAGGTGGTGGAGGAGCGGTCCGTCGTCGCCGACAGCGTCGACCAGGTGACCTGCCGGTGGTGCGGGCGCTCGGACTCGATCGAGCTGGTGGAGCGCCCGTCGGACCGTGCGGTGGCCGGGGACGGCGCGAGGTCCGCCGGCCGGGCCGTCGGGAACGGGGCGGAGTTCGCCGGCCTGGCCGCCGGGGACGGGGCGGGGTCTGCCGTCGGGGCCGAGCCGGCGGAGTCCCCGGCCGGGTCGTGACCGGTCCGGGGCGCACCGCCCCCGATGCCGACTCCAGGCCGGACGGGTCACGGCCGCATCTCCTCGCCGAGCCGATCCCCCCGCACGGCGGGGGAGCTGCCGGCGGGGCTGCTGACCTGGGCACCCAGGGGACCGGTGCCGTGAACGGACACGGCCCGGCCGACGGGGTCGAGGGTTCTGCGAACGGGGCGACCGGCGCCGGAGCCGGTGCCGGCCGCGACGCTGCCGGGCGCTCCAGGGGCGGCTGCGCGGACGACGATGACGACCGCGGCGCCGAGACTGGACGCGCCGGGGACGGCCGTGCCGGGGACGGCCGTGCCGAGGACGGCCGTGCCGAGGACGGCGGTGCCGGGGACGGCGATGAGGGTGACGGCGCGGGCGCGGAGCCGGTGTTGCCGGAGGCGGTGCGGGCGCGCGTGCTGGCGCTGGCGGCGGCGGCGCTCGGCCGGCTGCCGGCCGAGGAGGTGCCGGCGTCGCTGCGGGCGGCGGCCCGGTTCACGCCGGGCAAGCGGGTCCGGCTGGCCGGCTCGGCCCTGGCCGCGGCCCTGTCCCGGGACGCCGTGTTCCGGCTGCACGCGGCCGAGCAGGCCGAGCGGGAGCTGCCGGCCGCGGTCGAGGCGGCCCGGACCGGGGTCGTGCCCGGGGCGGCCGACCCGGTCGAGCTGGCCGCCGCGGCGTACCTGATCCGGCCGCCGGCCTGGACCGAGGTGCTGGAGCGCAGCCGGGTCGCCCTGGACGAGCTGGCCACCCGCAGCCGCGACCGGGCCCGCGACACCGAGGTGGAGAAGCTGCGGGCGGAGGTGGCCGCGGCCTACGCCGCCACCCGGGAGCAGGCGCAGAAGGCGCGGGCCGCCGCCGAGGCCGCCCGGGCCGACGCCGACACCCTGCGCCGGCAGCTGCGCGAGCAGACCGGCGCCCGGCGCGCGGCCGAGCGGGCCCGGACCGCGGCCGAGGAGGCGCTGGCCGAGGACCGCCGCCGGGCTGCGGTCGAGGACTCCCGGGTCCAGGCCGAGCTGCGCCGGCTGCGGCAGCGGGTGGCCGAGGCCGAGGACGCCGTGGAGGCCGCCCGCCGGGCCGCCCGCGGCAGCCGCCAGGCCGACGACACCCGCCTCTGGCTGCTGCTGGACACGCTGACCGGCGCGGCCCAGGGGCTGCGCCGGGAGCTGGCGCTGGGCCCGACCGACGAGCGACCGGCCGACTCGGTCGCGGCCAGCCTGCCGGCCCCGGACGCGCTCGGTGCCCGCGGCGACGACCCGGAGCTGGTGGACCGGCTGCTGGAGCTGCCCCGCGTGCACCTCGTGGTGGACGGCTACAACGTGACGAAGACCGGGTACGGCGAGCTGCCGCTGGCGGCGCAGCGGTCCCGGCTGATCCGCGGGCTCGGGGCGCTGACCGCCCGGACCGGGGCCGAGGTGACGGTGGTCTTCGACGGCTCGACCCGGCCGCCGGTGATGCCGCCGGCGCCGCGCGGGGTGCGGGTGCTGTTCAGCGCGCCGGGCGAGATCGCCGACGACGTGATCCGCCGGCTGGTCGCGGCCGAGCCCGCGGGGCGACCGGTCGTCGTGGTGTCCTCCGACAAGGAGGTCGCCCGCGACGTCGCCCGCGCGGGCGCCTACACCGTCCCGTCCGCCCTACTGCTCCGCCGCCTCGACCGGGGCTGAGTCCCGGTCCGTCCTATTCATCGGCCGCCTCGACCGGGGCTGAGTCCCCGTCCGTCCTACTCGTCCACCGCCTCGACCGGGGCTGGGGTCCCGGTCCTGGTGCGCAGGGCGACGCCGGCGATCACGAGGGCGACGCCGGCCAGGTCGCGCCCGGTCGGGACCTGCGCCAGCACCACCAGCCCGATGACCGTGGCCGCGGCCGGCAGCAGCGCCAGCATCAGCGCGAAGGTGGCCCGGGGCAGCCGGGCCATCGCCAGCTGGTCGGTCACGTACGGCACGACCGACGAGCAGAGCCCGACCCCGACGCCCCACAGCAGCCACAGCGGGTGACCGAACACCGGGAGCGCCGGCCCGAGCCCGATCGGCGTGGCCACGACGGCCGCGACCAGCATCGCCACGCCGAGCTGGTCGATGGCGGCCAGCGGGTCGTCCGAGCGGGTCGCGACCCGGTGGCCGAGCACGACGTAGAGCATGAAGCCGAGGCAGTTGGCGAAGGCGAAGACGAACCCCAGCGGCTCCCCGGCCAGCCGGACGTTCGTGAGCACGGCGACCCCGCCGACGGCGATGACCAACGCGAGCAGGTTTCGCCGGGTCCGGGCCCCGGCCGCCGCCAGCACCACCGTGCCCAGGAACTCGATCGCGCCGACCGTGGCCAGCGGGAGCCGGTCGACGGCCAGGTAGAACAGCGAGTTCATGGCGGCCAGGACGACACCGAGCGCGGCGAACAGCCGCCACTGCCCGGCCGCCGGCCGCCGCCACGGCCGGCGCCAGACCGCGAACAGCACCGCCGCCGACGCGATCCGCAGCCAGGCCACCCCGAGCACGTCGACGTGCGCGAACAGCAGCACCGCCAGCGACGGCCCGAGGTAGTGGAACACCGCGCTGGTCAGGAAGAAGGAGGACGGCGGCACCGCGGCGACGGTCCGCGCGACCCGGGTCGGGAAGGACACCTCAAGATCTTCCAAGGTGTACGCCGGTCCGGCCATGGGCATCTCCAGGTGGAAGGCGCCTTCTACCAGGGATGTGACGGTGATCGGCGTGCCTGACCTGGACAGCGTGAACCAGCGGTTGCTGCGCGAGCTGCACGGCGACCCGCGGATGACCATGTCCGAGCTCGCGCGCCGGGTCGGCATGTCCGCTCCGGCGGTGACCGAGCGGGTGCAGCGGCTGCGGGAGACCGGCGTGATCGCCGGGTTCCGGATGGACGTCGACCCGGCTGCGCTGGGGTTCCCCGTCATGGCCTTCGCCCGGGTCCGGCCGGCACCGGGGCAGCTGGAGCGGGTCGCCGCCCTGGCCCGCTCCCTGGAGCAGGTCAGCGAGTGCCATCGGATCACCGGTGAGGACTGCTTCCTGCTCAAGGTGCACGCGCCCGCGATACCGGACCTGGAGGCGACCCTCGACCAGTTCCTGGTGTACGGGCAGACGGTCACCTCGATCGTGGTCTCGACACCGGTGCCGCCGCGGGCGCTGCCCCTGTCGCCCGGCTGACCGCCGAAATTGTCGTACCCCTCTTCTAGCGTGCGGGTTGTCAGCCACGAGAGGGGGAGTTGTGAACATCGACTGCGACGGGTGCGGGGCCCGGGGCCCGGCGTGCGGCGACTGTGTGGTCACCGTGCTGCTCGGTGCCCCGCCGGAGGGTGTCGAGCTCGACGACGCGGAGCGGCGCGCGATCGAGGTGCTGGCCGACGGCGGCCTCATCCCACCGCTGCGGCTGGTCCCGGACGAGCGCCGGATCCGGCGCCGTCCACACGTGGCGTGAGCGGTAATTCACCACTCGTGAAAGATCGTTACGCCAGAAGGGTGGTCTTTCCGCCGCCACGCCTGCGGAAAGTGGCTTCGCTCCGGAGCCGACCGTAGGGTTCGCGCGGATCTGACGGCCCCCCGTCCCCGACACCACGAGGACACCGTCAGGCCCCCGCCGGGACCCCTGAACGATCCGGTGGTCGAGCGACGAGGAGAGCCGCGTCTGTGGCGAGTCCGGGACGCACGCAGGTCTTCCGAGCCCTCACCATCCTGGCGCTGACCGGCGCCGCGGTGGCGGTTCCCGCCTCCAGCGGTCAGGCCGCCCCGACCTCCTGCGCGGAGACCCGGACCCAGTTCGCCGCCAACGGTGCCGCCGCGGAGAAGACCGCGGAGGCGCTCAACGACGCCAAGATCGCCCGGGTCAAGACGGAGAAGGCGCTGACCGCCGCGACGGTCAAGGCCCGCTCCGCCGCCGTCGTCTACGACAAGTCCTCCAGCGACTTCAAGCAGCTCGTCACCGGTGAGCTGAAGAGCGCGCCGGCCGGCCAGTTCGCGGTGTTCTTCACCAGCGGCTCGCCGAAGGAGTTCGCCGACCAGATGGCGCTGATGGACTTCGTGGCCGGCCGCAAGGCCCAGAAGATCCAGGCGCTGGCCCGCACCCGCGCCTCCGCGGCCAAGGCCCAGGCCGACGTGACCGCCAAGCTGACCGAGCGCAAGAAGATCGAGCAGACGATGGCCGCGAAGGCCGCCGACCTGAAGAAGCGGGCGGCCACGCTGACCGGCCTGCTGTCCAACCTCTGCGCCGACGACCAGCCGGCCGTGCAGGCCGAGCGGGCCAGCCGGGACATGCCCCGGGTCGACGTCGGCCCGGCCAGCGGCGCCGCGCAGAAGGCCGTGCAGACCGCACTGGCCCAGATCGGCGACCCGTACGTGTGGGCCGCCGCCGGCCCGGACCAGTTCGACTGCTCCGGCCTCACGTCGTACGCCTGGGCCGCCGCCGGGGTCTCGCTGCCGCACTCCAGCTCCCAGCAGTACGGCTACGGCACCCACATCTCCCGCTCCCAGGTGCGCGCCGGTGACCTGGTCTTCTTCTACAGCCCGATCAGCCACGTCGGCATCGCCATCAACAACACGCAGATGGTGCACGCGTCGACCTTCGGCGTGCCGGTGAAGATCGCGAGCATCGACAGCTCGCCGTTCGTCGGCGCCACCCGGCTCGGCTGAGCACCGCCGACGCCCGGCCCGGACCGCCTACGATTCAGACCGTGGGGGCATCCGGGCGCGAGCGTGCGCGCCGCCGGTGGGCGCTCGGGCCCGTGCTGGGCCTGGTCGTCGTGGCCGGTGTCTGCACGGCCGCGGTCCCGGCCCAGCACGTCGTGCAGGCCCGGGCGGCCGCGGTCGCCCCGGCCCCGGCCGGCAACACCGACACCGCCGCCGCGGCCCGGCTGAGCGCGGTCCGCACGCTGCTCGACCGCCGCGGCGCCGCGCTGCTCCGGCACGACCGGGCCGGCTGGCTGGCCGGCGTCGACCCGGCCGCGACCGCGCTGCGGACCCGGCAGGCCGCGCTGCTGACCGGCATCGCGCCGGTGCCGCTCGGGGTCTGGCGCTACACGGTCGAGACCGGCGACCAGGCCGGCCGGACCGAGCGCGGCGGCGCCTGGACCGTGCTGACCACGCTGCACTACACGCTGCGCGGGGTCGACACGGTGCCGACCGCGCGGCCGGTGGTGCTCACCTTCACCCACCGCGGCGGCCGCTGGCTGATCGCCGCCGACGACCGGGTCGCCCCGGACGGCAGCCGGACCTGGCGCGGGCCCTGGGAGCACGGCCGGATGCTGGTCCGGCAGGGCGTGCACAGCCTGGTGCTGGCCCACCCGGCCAACGCCCGGCGGCTGGACGGCGTGGCCGCGGTGGTGGACGCGGTGGTGCCGCGGGTGCGGAAGGTCGTCGGCGGCCGGCTGCCGACCCGGGTCGCGGTGATCGTCCCCGACGACCAGAAGGAGATGTCCGCGCTGGTCGGCGAGCACCTGGTGCTGGGCACGATCGCGGCCGTGGCCGTCGCGGACAGCGTCGACACCGCCCGGGACCGGGCCGTGGGCCAGCGCATCGTGGTCAACCCGGCCAACATCGACCGGCTCGGCGCGCTCGGCCGCCGGGTGGTGCTGGAGCACGAGGTCACCCACATCGCGACCCGCGGGTTCACCGGCGCGACGATGCCGATCTGGCTGGTGGAGGGCCTGGCCGACTGGGTCGGCTACACCGACAGCGGGCTGCCGGCCCACCAGGTGGCCGACCAGCTGCGGGCGGCGCTGCGGGCCGGCGGCTGGCCCGGGAAGCTGCCGGGGCAGGCCGACTTCCGCGGCGACTCGCCCCGGCTGGCCCTGGCGTACGAGGAGGCCTGGAGCGCCTGCCGGCTGATCGCGACCCGGGCCGGGGCCGCCGCGCTGGTGCGGCTCTACCGCGCGGTCGGGACGGCCGCCGACCCGGCCGCGGCCCTGGACAAGCAGCTGCGGGCGGTGCTGGGGGAGAGCACGGCCCAGTTCGTGGCGTCGTGGCGGGCGAGCGTACGGGCGGAGTTCGGGTGAGGCGGACGCTCGTCGTCACCAACGACTTCCCGCCCCGGGCCGGCGGCATCCAGGCGTACGTGCACGAGCTGGCGTTGCGGCAGCCGCCGGGGTCGGTGGTGGTGTTCGCGTCGACGTCGGCGGGCGCGGCCGAGTTCGACGCGGCCCAGCCGTTCCCGGTGGTGCGGTACCCGACTTCGATGCTGCTGCCGACCCCGGCGGTGTCGCGCCGGGTCCAGGAGGTGGCCCGGGCCGAGGGGTGCACGGCGGCCTGGTTCGGGGCGTCGGCGCCGCTGGCGCTGCTGGCCCCGGCGCTGCGCCGGGCCGGGGTGGAGCGGATCGTCGCGGCCAGCCACGGGCACGAGATCGGCTGGGCCGCGCTGCCCGGCAGCCGGCAGCTGCTGCGCCGCATCGGCGACGCGGTGGACGTCGTCACCTACCTGGCGGAGTACTCGCACGAGCGGATCGCCTCCGCGTACGGGCCGCGGCCCCGGTTCGAGTGGGTGCCGCCGGGGGTGGACACCGACGCGTTCCGGCCGGACGTGAGCGGGGCCGCGATCCGGGCCCGGCACGGGCTGGGCGACCGGCCGACGGTGGTCTGCGTGTCCCGGCTGGTGCCGCGCAAGGGCCAGGACACGCTGATCCGGGCCTGGTCGGCGGTGCGCGCCCGGATCCCGGGCGCGGTGCTGCTGATCGTCGGCGAGGGGCGCGACGAGGCCCGCCTGAAGAAGCTGGCCGCCGGCCTGGGCGACAGCGTGGTGTTCACCGGCGGCGTGCCATGGGCGGAGCTGCCGCAGCACTACGCGGCCGGGCACGTCTTCGCCATGCCGTGCCGGACCCGGCGCTTCGGCTGGGACGTCGAGGGCCTCGGCATCGTCTACCTGGAGGCGTCCGCGACCGGGCTGCCGGTGATCGGCGGCGACTCCGGCGGCGCGCCCGACGCGGTGCTGGAGGGCGAGACCGGCTGGGTCGTGCCCGGCGGCTCGGTGCCGGTCGCGGCCGAGCGGATGACGGCGCTGCTGGCCGATCCCGACGCCGCCCGCGCCGCCGGCGAGAAGGGCCGGGCCTGGGTCGAGCGGGACTGGCGCTGGGACGGCCTGGCCGCGCGCCTGGGCGAGCTGCTGCAGGAGTGACCCGCCCCACCCTGACCCGGACCCGGCTGACCTGGCTGACGTACGCGCAGCTCGGCGTCTTCGGCTTCTTCCTGTACGGCTTCGGCCCGTCGGTCCCGCTGCAGCGCGACGACCTGCACCTCTCCAGCGCGGTCGGCGGCCTGCACGGCACCGCGCTGGCCACCGGCTCCACGCTCGCCGGATTCCTCTACGCCCGGGTGTCGGCCCGGATCGGGCGGGCCGCGACGCTGCGGATCGGGCTGCTCGGGCTGGCCGCCGGCATCGTCGTCTACTGCCTGGTCCCGGTGCTCCCGGCGACCCTGGCCGGCGCGTTCGTCTGCGGGTTCTTCGGGTCGCTGGTCGTGACCGGCAGCGTCGTGGTGCTCTCGACCGTGCACGGGGCCGCCGGACCGGCCGCCGTCACCGAGGCCAACGCCGGCGCGGTCGGCATCGGCCTGGTCACGCCGCTCCTGCTGGGCGCCGGCGAGTCGGTCGGCATCACCTGGCGCCCGGCCCTGCTGCTGCCGGCCGTGGCCGCCGTCGCCGTCTGGTTCGTCTCCGTACGGGAGAAGCAGCGGCTGGAGGCCGGTCCGGCTCCGGCGCCGCCCCGGCCGGACGCGCCCGGGGCCCTGCCGACGCCGTACTGGCTGGTGTGGGTGGTCGTGCTGTGCTGCATCGCGGTCGAGTTCTGCCTGACGTTCTGGGCCGCGGACGGGCTGCGGGACCGCACCGGCGCGTCCCCGGCCGCCGCGACGGCGGGGGTGACCGCCGTCGTCGGCGGGATGTTCCTGGGGCGGCTCGGCGGCGGCCGGATCGCGCTGCGCCTCCCGCCCGCGACCCTGCTGCTGGGCTCGATCGCCGTGAGCCTGGCCGGGTTCGCCGCGTTCTGGATCAGCACCACGCCGGTGCCGGCGCTGGCCGGGCTCGTCGTGGTCGGGATGGGCATCGCGGTGCAATACCCGCTGGGCATCGCGCTGGCCGTGGCCGCGAGCGGCGGCCGGCCGGACCGGGCCGCCGGCGGGCTGGGCATCGCCGCCGGGCTGGCGTCCGGGGTCGCGCCGTTCGTGCTCGGCGCGCTCGCCGACCGGGTCGGCACCCACAGCGCGTTCCTGCTGGTGCCGATCCTGCTCGCGGCCGCGACGGCCGGCCTGCTGGTGAGCCGGGCTCAGGCGTAGATCGCGGCCACGTCGGCCGCGTACCGCTTGAGCACCTCGGTCCGGCGCACCTTCAGCGACGGCGTCAGCTCCCCGCCGGCCTCGGTGAAGTCCTCGGGCAGGATGCGGAACTCGCGGATCGACTCGGCCCGGGACACCGCCCGGTTGGCCTCGTCCACCGCCTCCTGCACGGTCGCCCGCAGCTCCGGGTCGGTGGCCAGCGCGGCCACGGTCGTGCCCGGCTCGCGCCCGTGCGCGGCCAGCCAGCCCGGCCAGGCGTCCGGGTCGATGGTGACCAGCGCGGCGATGAACGGCTGCCGGTCGCCGACGACCATGCACTGCCCGACCAGCGGGTGGGCCCGCAGCCGGTCCTCCAGCACGGCCGGCGCGACGTTCTTGCCGTTCGCGGTGACGATGAGGTCCTTCTTGCGCCCGGTCACGGTCAGGTAGCCGTCGTCGTCGAGCGAGCCCAGGTCGCCGGTGCGGAACCAGCCGTCGCCGAGGACCTCGCTGGTCGCGGACTCGTTCTGCCAGTAGCCGGAGAACACGTTGGGCCCGCTGAGCAGGATCTCGCCGTCCTCGGCGATCCGCACCGCCGTGCCCGGCACCGGCCGGCCGACGGTGCCGATCCGCTGCGCGCCGGGCAGGTTGAGCGTGGCCCCGGCGCTGGTCTCGGTCAGCCCGTAGCCCTCCAGGACGGTGATGCCGGCGCCGCGGAAGAAGTGGCCCAGCCGCTCGCCCAGCGCGGCCCCGCCGGAGATCGCGTTGACGCAGCGCCCGCCCAGCCCGGCCCGGATCTTGCTGAACACCAGCCGGTCGAACAGCGCGTGCCGGGCCTTGAGCAGCGGCGACACCCGCCCCCGGGACAGCGCCCGGCTGTACGCGATGGCGGTCGCCTCGGCCGCGTCGAAGATCCGCGCCTTGCCCGCCGCGTACGCCGTCTGGCGGGCCGAGTTGTAGGCCTTCTCGAACACCCGCGGCACGGCCAGGAGAAACGTCGGCTGGAAGGAGCGCAGGTCCTCCGGCAGCCGCCGCACGTCCGAGGAGTGCCCGAGCCGGGATCGCTGCAGGACCGAGCCGATCTCGATGACCCGGCCGAACACGTGCGCCAGCGGCAGGAACAGCAGCGTCGAGCCGTCGGCGTCGTAGACCGGCTGCAGCACGTCGTTGCCGGCCTTGACGTCGGCGAGCAGGTTGCGGTGGGTCAGCACGCAGCCCTTGGGCCGACCGGTGGTGCCGGAGGTGTAGACGATCGTGGCCACGTCGTCGGCCCGGACCGCGGTCCGGCGCTCCTCGGCCGCGGCGTCGGTGACCGACGAGCCGGCCGCGATCAGCGCCGGCAGCTGTCCGAAGGTCCAGCGCAGCGCCGGCGCCGCGGACGACGCCTCGACCAGCGCCAGGTGGGCGTCGGTCTCGACCACGACGGCGACGGCCCCGGAGTCGGCCAGGATCCAGTCGACCTGCTCGGCGCTGGAGGTCTCGTACACCGGGACGCAGACGGCGCCGGCGGACCAGATCGCGTAGTCGAGCAGGGTCCACTCGTAGCGGGTGGCCGACATCAGCGCGACCCGGTCGCCGCGGCCGACCCCGGCCGCGATCAGGCCGCGGGCGACGGCGGTGACCTCGGCCGCGAACTCGGCCGCGGTCACGTCGTCCCACGTGCCGTCGGACGCGCGCCGCCCGAACGAGACCAGCCCGGGCACCTCCCGCGCGTTGTCGACCACCATGTCGCTCAGCCGGTCACCGTCGGCGACGGTGACCCTGGGCGGAATGCTCAGTTCGTGCACGAAACCTCCCCGGAACAACCCCAACGTAGCGGCCCCGGCCGGTGCGCGGGAGAGTTGACAGGTGGCGGCGCTGGACCTCATCGACGAGACCTTCGTGGTCGCGGACCCGGCGGCGGTGGCCGCGGTCGTCCGGGACCCGCGGCGCTGGGAGCAGTGGTGGCCGGACCTGCGGCTCGGCGTCTTCCAGGACCGCGGCGACGCCGGCGTCCGCTGGAACGTGCGGGGTGCGCTGACCGGGAGCATGGAGGTCTGGCTGGAGCCGTTCGGGGACGGCGTGCTGGTGCACCACTACGTGCGCTGCGACCCGGCCGGCCGGGACCGGATCAGCCCGCGCGAGCGCCGTCGCCGCCAGCGCCACAGCAAGCGCGTCTTCTGGGCCCTCAAGGACGAGCTCGAGGGTGGCCGGGCGCCCGGCCAGGGCCGCATCTAGGCTGGTCAGGTGCGCGTCCACGTGGTCTCCGATGTGCACGGCAACGTCGAGGGGCTGCGCCGGGCCGGCGACGGCGCCGACGCGCTGGTCTGCCTGGGCGACCTGCTGCTGTTCGTGGACTACGCCGACCACGGGCGGGGCGTGCTGGGGGAGCTGTTCGGGGCCGAGGCGGTGGGCCGGTTCGTGGCCCTGCGCACGGCCCGGCGCTACGACGAGGCCCGCGAGTTCACCCGCGGGCTGTGGGCCCAGGTCGACGACCGGGAGGCGGCCGTCACGGCCGCGGTCCGCGAGCAGTACGCGACGCTCTTCGCCGCCTTCCCGGACCCGACCTACCTGACGTACGGGAACGTGGACGTGCCGCCGGCGTGGCCGGAGTTCGCCCGGGACGGGGTGCACGTGCTCGACGGGCAGGTGGCCGAGCTGGACGGGTGGCGCTTCGGGTTCGTCGGCGGTGGGCTGCCGTCGCCGATGCGCACGCCGTACGAGGTGCCCGAGGAGGACTTCGCGGCCAAGGTCGCGGCCGTGGGCGCGGTGGACGTGCTCTGCTCGCACATCCCGCCGGCCCTGCCGGAGCTGCTCTACGACACCGTCGCGCACCGCTTCGAGAAGGGCAGCACCGCGCTGCTGGACGCGATCCGGGAGACCCAGCCGCGGTACGCGCTGTTCGGGCACGTCCACCAGCCGCTGCAGCGGCGGATCCGGATCGGCCGGACCGAGTGCGTCAACGTCGGCCACTTCAACGGCACGGGTCAGCCCTGGGTGCTGACCTGGGAGCGGTAACCTCTGCCGCATGGCCGACCAGTCCACCCAGTCGATCGTGATCGACGCGCCGCCGGCCGCGATCATGGCCGTCATCGGGGACTTCGCTGCATACCCGGAGTGGGCGGGGTCGGTGAAGGCGACCGAGGTGCTGTCCACCGGCGCCGACGGCCGCCCGGCGCAGGTCAAGTTCATGCTCGACGCCGGCCCGATCAAGGACGAGTACGTGCTGGACTACACCTGGTCCGGCGACCAGCGGGTGGACTGGAACCTGGTCCGGGCCAACATGCAGAAGAGCCAGCAGGGGTCGTACGTGCTGGTTCCGCGCGGGTCGTCGACCGAGGTGACCTATCACCTCGCGGTCGACCTGATGATCCCGATGCTCGGCATGCTCAAGCGCAAGGCCGAGAAAGTGATCATGGACACCGCGCTCAAGGAGCTCAAGAAGCGCGTGGAGAGTTGAGGTTCCTCCTCTTCACGGGCGCGGGCGGGGCCGGGACGACCACCGCCGCGGCCGCGACCGCCGCGCTGGCCGGCCGCTCGGCCAAGGTGCTGCTGGTCACCGAGCCGCCGGCCGGCGCGTTCGAGGCGCGCTTCGGCGGGCTGCTGCCGGCGGCCGAGCTGCCGCTGCCGCCGGGCATCGCCGAGCTGCTGACGCTGCTCGCGGCCCGGGACGAGGCGGTCACCGGCGACTGGGACGCGGTCGTGGTCGACTGCCCGCCGCCGGCGCTGCTGCTGTCCGTGCTCGGGCTGAGTGACACGGTCGAGCGGCTGTGGCCGGTGCACGACCGGGTCGTGCGGCGGACGGCGTTCCTGGACGCGGTCAGCGGGCTGCAGGAGTCGCTGACCGACCTGGC
>DATINN010000521.1:0-3158 GCA_035474175.1 Mycobacteriales bacterium
CCCGCGCCGGTTCCTGCTCGGCTACGCCGCCATCGGGCGGGACATGATCGAGCGGCTCGGGCCGCTGCTGCGGGTGATCGTGGGCGGGGCCCGGTCCGGCGATCCCGAGCTGAAGGCCTTCGTCGACACGGTCAACGGCGAGCGGCTCACCGGCGCGGCCATGATGGTCCGGCATCTGGCCGGGCTGGGCGCGCTGCGCGACGGCGTCACCGTCGAGGAGGCGGTGGACGCGATCTGGATGCTCAACAGCGTCGAGGTGTGGAGCCTGCTGGTCGAGCAGCGGGGCTGGACCGGCGAGCAGTACGCGGACTGGGTCGGGCGGGCCATGGCCGACGCGGTGCTCCCGTACCCCTCAACGTGATGGCGCGCGGGGTCCGGGCCGCCGGGGTACTTTGGGAGGGCCCGGTGGGCTTGACCAGATAAGGGTGACATCCTTGACGCCGACCCAGCTGCGGGCGTTCGCGGCGGTCGTGCGGCTCGGATCGGTGAAGAAGGCGGCGGTCGACCTCGAGGTGTCCGAGGCCGCGGTGTCCCTGCACGTCGGGCAGCTGCGCAAGGAGCTCGGCGACCGGCTCTTCCTGCGTACGTCGTCGGGGATCGCGTTCACGCCGGGCGGGCTGCGGCTGGCCAGCCGGGCGGCGGAGATGCTGGGCCTGCAGGACCGGACGATCCTGGAGGTGAGCCAGGCCGGTGGCGGCCGCCGGCTGCTGCGGGTGGGTGCGTCCAGCCTCTTCGCCGAGCACGCCGCACCCGGGCTGATCGACCTGTTCGCCAGCCGGGCGGACGACCTGGACGTCGAGCTGAGCGTGCACAACCCGGGCGAGTTCCCGGCGCTGCTGCACACCCGGGCCGTGGACGTCGCCATCGGGCCGCGGCCGGACAACGTCGACGAGGGCATCACGGCCACGCCGTTCCTGAACTACGAGCTCTACCTGGTCGCCGGTCCGGACGACCCGATCGCCCGCGTCGCCCACCCCGGCGGCACCGAGCTGCGGGCCCAGACCTGGCTGCTCGGCCCGGCCGCGGCCAGCGACCTCGGCCTGGTGCCGGCCCTGCTGCGCCGGCTCTGCGTGCCCGAGGACAACCAGCGGATCTTCCAGAGCGACGCCGCGGCGCTGGAGGAGGCCAAGCGCAACAAGGGCATCGCGCTGGCGATGGCGTTCCTGGTCACCCAGGACCTGGCCCAGGGGCACCTCTGCCGGGTGCCGGCCCCGCCGCTGCCGACCAAGGGCGTCTGGCACGTGCTCACGCTGGCCGACCGGTCCGCGACCCCGGTCGCGGCCGAGCTGGCCCGGTTCGTGTCCACGCCGCGGGCGATGCAGGCGATGCTGCGCGGGGCCGGGGTGACGGCCGGCCGGTTCCGCCCGTCCATCCACGTCACGCTCTGGAGCTGACCGCCCGGACCACGGCCGCCAGCGAGGCGAAGGTGTCGGCCGGCAGCAGCCGGTCGCAGTAGGGCAGCGCGGCCGCCATCGTCGACACCGTCGGGCGGAACCCCGGCGCCCCGGCCCGCGGGTTGATCCAGATGACCCGGTGGGCCCGCCGCCGCAGCCGGGCCATCGCCGCCTCCAGCGCCTCCGGCCGGTCGCTGTCCCAGCCGTCCGAGCCGATCACGACGACCGCGCCGCGGACGGCGCCGCCGTGCCGGGAGGCCAGCAGCGCCTGCAGGTTGGTGGCGATGCGGGTGCCGCCGAAGCGGTCCGTCACGGCCGCGGTGGCCTGCTCGATCGCGACCTCGGCGGAGCGGTGCGCGAGCACCGGGGTGAGCCGGGTCAGGCTGGTGGCGAACGCGAACACCTCGGCGTCCGCCCGCAGCGTGAACGCCCGCATCAGGTGCAGGTACGCCGTCGCCTGGGCCTGCATCGACTGGCTCACGTCGCACAGCAGCACGATCCGCCGCGGCCGCCGCACCGGCCGGTCCCGGACCAGCGCGACCGGCTCCCAGCCCGTACGCCGGGCCCGCGCGATCGTGGGCCGGATCGCGACCCGGTGCCCGGCCTTGTCGACCCGGGTCCGCCGCGACCGGCGCGTCGGCCAGTCGCGCAGCGTCGCCTCCAGCCACTGCCCGAGCTGGGCCAGCTGCGCCGGCGTCAGCTGCTCGAAGGCCACGTCGGCCAGCGCGACCAGCTCGCTCGGCAGCCGCTGCGGGAAGGCCAGCGGGCTGTCGGAGTCCTCGGCCCCGGCCACCGCCGGCGGCAGCGTCGCCCACGGCAGCCCGCCGCCGGCGTCCTCGGCCCCGTCCGCCGCCGGCAGCGGGACGACCGTGTCGCCGACCGGCGCGGCCCGCCGGCTGTGCGGGTCGAGCCCGTGCGCGCCGTCCTCGAAGACCGCGGCGAACACGGCGTCGAAGGCGGCGAGGTCGGCGTGCCGGCGGACCAGGGTGATCCGGGCGGTCCAGTAGAGCTCCGGCCGCGAGCCGGGCGGGGCCGCGCCGAGCGCCCGGACGAAGTCGCCGACGTCGGTCAGCCCGACCGCGATCCCGCGCGACCGCAGCCGGGTCGCCAGCGCCGTCGCGAACGCGGCCCGGTCGACGCCGGCCAGGATCGCGGTCACGGGGTGGCGGCGGCGTAGCCCAGCCCGTCCAGGGCGGCGGTGATGGTGTCCCGGTCGTCCGGCGTCTTGGCGATCGTGCCCAGGGTGCGGACGATGTCGTCGCGGACCAGCTCGTCGACGCGCAGCACGGTCAGGGCCGAGAGCCAGTCGATCGCCTCGGCCAGCCCCGGCGCCTTGTCCAGGTCCAGCTCCCGCACCCGCCCCAGGAAGTGGCTCGTCGTGGTGACCAGCGGCGCGTTCGCGGCCGGCACGGACCGGCGCAGGATCTCGGCCGCCCGGACCGGGGCCGGGTAGTCGATCCAGTGGTAGAGGCAGCGCCGGCGCAGCGCGTCGTGCAGCTCCCGGCTGCGGTTGGAGGTCAGCACCACGATCGGCGGCCGGGCCGCGGCGAACGTGCCGATCTCCGGGATGGTCACGGCCGACTCGCCCAGGAACTCGAACAGCAGCGCCTCGAACTCGTCGTCGGCGCGGTCGATCTCGTCGATCAGCAGCACCGGCGGCCGCGGCCCGGCGTGCCGGATCGCCTGCAGGATCGGGCGTTCCTGCAGGAACTCGGCGGTGAACAGGTCGGCGTCGTGCAGCGCCTCGTGCCGGGACTCGGCCAG
>DATINN010000522.1:0-1776 GCA_035474175.1 Mycobacteriales bacterium
GGTCGACGTCGGGCTGGGCTACGTGCGGCTGGGCCAGCCGGCGCCGACGCTGTCCGGCGGCGAGGCCCAGCGGGTCAAGCTCGCGTCCGAGCTGCAGAAGCGGCAGACCGGCCGCACGGTCTACGTGCTGGACGAGCCGACCACCGGGCTGCACTTCGAGGACGTCCGCAAGCTGCTCGGGGTGCTCGGGAAGCTGGTCGACGCCGGCAACACGGTGATCGTGATCGAGCACAACCTGGACGTGATCAAGACCGCGGACTGGGTGATCGACATGGGTCCCGAGGGCGGCAGCGGGGGCGGGACGGTCGTCGCGACCGGCACGCCGGAGGAGATCGCGCAGGTGGAGGGCAGCCACACCGGGCTGTTCCTGCGCGAGATGCTCGCCGGTCCGTCCGGGGTGCAGGCGCCCGGACCGGCGCCGGCGGCGGCGCGGCGGAAGGCGGCCACGGTGCCGGCCGGAGCGAAGAAGGTCGCGCCCGCGAAGGGCGCGACCACGGCGCCGGCGGCCAAGGCGACCACCCGCAAGGCCAAGCTCCCGGCCTGATCGGCTGCTCCCACGAGCACACGCCGGCCGGGCCGCCCGGCCGGCTGCCGGCCCGGCGGTGATCGGCTGCCGGTGCCGGGTGCGCCTGGCCCGGCGGTGATCGGCTGCCGGTGCCGGGGTGCCCGGCCGGTCGGCGCCTGGCCGGTCGGTGGGTCGGCGGGTCGTCGGCGGGTCGGCGGCGGCCGGCGGGTCGGACCTCCGGGCGGCCGGGCTACCAGAGGGCGCGGGAGTGGGTGGTGGGGGTGGCGTCGTGGGTGGCGAGGAAGGCGTGCAGGGTGCGGAGGAAGGCGTCGACCTCGCCGTCGCCCGCCGTCTCCCGCAGCTGCGCCTCCAGGTCGTGGCTGGCGGCCAGGGCGGCCGCGCGGACGGCCCGGCCCTTGGCGGTGAGGCGCAGCAGCTTGACCCGGCGGTCGCCGGGGTGCGCGACCCGGTCGAGGAAGCCGCGCGCCTCCATCTCGTCCACGACCTTGATCGCGGCCTGCTTGCTCACCGCGAGCAGCTCGGCCAGCTCGGTCAGGGTTCGGTCCCGGTCGGCCAGCGCCCGGACCACGAAGCCGAAGCGCGTGCTCATGTCGTCGATGCCGGCCGCCACGACCGCCGCGCCGAGCCGGTCGGCGACGACCCGGGCGGCGCCGACGACGAGGATGGCCAGATCCGGTTCGTTCACCATGGTGTACCGTTCACCTCCTGGAACTATCTAGGAGGCTACCAGTGCCTGTCGTCACCGCCACCGACGCGCCCGTGTTCGACACCGGCGGCGCCGTCATCACCGGGCTGGCGGCGCCGAGCCGCGGCGCGAAGGACAGCGCCGCCTGGCGGGTCCGGTTCCGCCCGGATCAGCCGTCGCCGGCGCACGAGCTCAGCCACGAGGAGGTCTTCGTCGTCCTGGCCGGCGCCGTGACCGCGGTCTTCGCCGACCGGGAGGAGACCGCGCACGAGGGCGGGGCGCTGATCGTGCCGGCCGGCACGCGGTTCTCGCTCGTCGCCCGCTCGGGACCGGCGGAGGCGGTCTGCGTGCTCCCGGTCGGCGGCACCGCCAGCACCGACGCCGGCCCCTTCACCCCACCCTGGGCTGAGTAGCCCACCCGGCGAACGGCGCCCGCCGGCTGGCTGCGCGCGGAGATCCAAGGCGCCGCGGCGGGTGAGGCGCGCGGCCGGTCCGCTGCACGCGGCGGAGTGGGCGCGCCCGGGCGATTCCGTCCGCGGCGCACCGGTCCGGACGGGGAGCCCGG
>DATINN010000523.1:0-3744 GCA_035474175.1 Mycobacteriales bacterium
GGCAGCAGGGCCGGCGTGGCCACCGAGTCGTGGGTGGCGAACACGCCCGGGCCGGGCAGCGGCTGCGGCCGGCCGGAGCGGACCCGCTCCCGCGACTGCGCCTTCTGGCCCCGGCGCTCGCCCGGCTCCCGCTCGACGTGCGCCAGCACCATCGCGCCCACGGCCGCGGTGATGAGCAGCGCCGAGGTCAGCTCGAACGCGAACAGGTATTTGGTGAACAGCAGCTCGGCCAGCTGGTTGACGTTGCCGCCGGTGTTGGCGGCGGCCAGCCCGGCCAGCGGGGTGTCGTTCAGGGCCCGGTAGAGCCCGCCCGCGATCAGCAGCGCCAACCCCAGCCCGAACAGGGTCGCGGCCCAGCGCTGCCCGCGCAGCGTCTCCACGATCGAGTCGCTGGAGTCGCGGCCGACCATCATCAGCACGAACAGGAACAGGATCATGATCGCGCCGGTGTAGACGATGATCTGCACCGCGCCCAGGAACGGCGCCTCCTGGATGAAGTAGAAGGTGCCGAGGCTGCCCATCGTCATGACCAGGAAGAGCGCGGAGTGGATCGCGTTGCGGGCCAGCACCGTGCCGAACGCCCCGGCCAGCGCGATCGGCCCGAGGATCCAGAACAGCACGGCCTCGCCGTTGGAGATCTCCGTCGCGGCCAGGATCACCGGGGATCACCTCCCTCGAAGTCGGACTTCCGGCCCAGGAAGCGGTCCCCGTCGGGGTTGACCGCCGCCCCGGCCTGCGCGGTCTCCGGCGTCGGCACCGACGGGGACGGCCCGTCCGGGGTCGCGTCGGCGGCCTTGCGGGCGGCCCGGTCCGGCACGTCGACGTAGTACGCCTGCTCGGTGTCGCCGAGCCGCATCGGGTGCGGCGGGGCCTCCATGCCCGGCAGCAGCGGGGCCAGCAGCTGCTCCTTGGTGTAGATCAGCCGCTGCCGGTCGTCGTCGGCCAGCTCGTACTCGTTGGACATGGTCAGCGAGCGGGTCGGGCAGGCCTCGATGCACAGTCCGCAGAAGATGCAGCGCAGGTAGTTGATCTGGTAGACGGCGCCGTAGCGCTCGCCCGGGGAGTAGCGCGCCTCGTCGGTGTTGTCGCCGCCCTCGACGTAGATCGCGTCGGCCGGGCAGGCCCAGGCGCACAGCTCGCAGCCGACGCACTTCTCCAGCCCGTCCGGGTGCCGGTTGAGCACGTGCCGGCCGTGGTAGCGCGGCGCCGTCGGCCGCGTGTCGTTGGGGTATTGCTGGGTGACCTTCTTCTTGAACATCTGGGCGAAGGTCAGCCCGAACCCCTTGATCGGGTCGAACATCAGCGGGTCTCCCCCGTGTCCTCGGAGTCGATCACGTCGGGGTCGGAGGTGGTGGCCGGGACGGTGACCGGCTCGCGCGCGGTCAGCCGCGGCGACGGCGGCACCACCAGGTCCATCGGCGGGGTCGGGAAGGCGGCGCCGGCGGCCGGGGCGCCGCGGCGGACCGGCGGCTCCTCGTCCTCGTCGTCGTCCTCGTCCGGCCGGCCCTCGGGCAGCAGGTAGGTGATCAGGATGATCAGCACCGCCAGCGGCAGCACCCCGTAGAGCAGGAGCTGGCCGGTGTCGTGGCCCTCGCTGCGCAGCACGCTGAACGCGCCGATGAACAGGATCCAGACCAGCCCGGCCGGGACCAGCACCTTCCAGCCGAACTGCATGAACTGGTCGTACCGGAGGCGGGGCAGGGTGCCGCGCAGCCAGACGAAGAAGAAGATCCCGAGGACGATCTTGCCGATGAACCAGAGCATCGGCCACCAGCCGGAGTTGGCGCCGGCCCAGATCGTGGAGATCGGGAACGGGGCCCGCCAGCCACCCAGGAACAGCGTGGCCGCCAGCGCCGAGACGGTCACCATGTTGATGTACTCGGCCAGGAAGAACAGCGCGAACTTCAGCGACGAGTATTCGGTGTGGAAGCCGCCGACCAGCTCCGACTCGGCCTCGGGCAGGTCGAACGGGGCCCGGTTGGTCTCGCCCACCACCGCGATCGCGTAGATCACGAACGACGGGAACAGCAGCAGCACGTACCAGGTGTCCTGCTGGGCCGAGACGATGCCGGAGGTCGACATCGTGTTCGCGTAGAGGAACACGGCGACCAGCGACAGGCCCATCGCGATCTCGTACGAGATCATCTGCGCGGCCGAGCGGAGGCTGCCCAGCAGCGGGTACGTCGAGCCGGAGGACCAGCCCGACAGCACGATCCCGTAGACGCCGAGCGAGCTGCAGGCGAAGACGATGAGCACCCCGACCGGGAGGTCGGTGAGCTGCAGCGGCGTCTGGTGGCCGAAGATCGAGACCATCGGGCCGAACGGGATCACGCTGAAGGCCAGGAACGCCGGCACCGCCGACAGGATCGGGGCCAGGAAGTAGACCGGCTTGTCGGCCAGCGTCGGGATGATCTCTTCCTTCAGCGCCAGCTTGAGGCCGTCGGCCAGGCTCTGCAGGTAACCCCGCGGGCCGGTGCGGTTGGGCCCGACCCGCGCTTGCATGTACGCCACGATCTTGCGCTCGAACACGATCGAGAACAGCGTCATGACCACGAGCAGCACGAAGACCGCGACGACCTTGATCAGCACCAGCCAGAACGGGTCGGTGCCGAAGTTTTCCAGCGTCGGGTCCGTCGCGAGGTTCATGCCGTGCCTCCGCTGATCTCCACGACCGCACCGGCGCCGGCGCCGAGGGTCGAGCGCACCGTCGAGCCGGGCGAGTTGGCCGGCAACCAGACCACACCGTCCGGCATCGGGGTCAGCCGGGCCGGCAGCGTGATCGCGCCACGCGCCGTGCGCACGGTGACCTTCGCCCCGTCCACCACGCCGATCCCGGCCGCCGTGGCCGGCGACAGCACCGCCACCGGCTCCTTGGCCGTGCCGGCCAGGTGCGGCTCGCCCGCCTGCAGCGATCCCCGGTCGAGCAGCTGCCGCCAGCTGGCCAGCACGGCCCGGCCGGTGCCGCGGGCCGGGGTAATCGGCGGTCGTACAAATGGGTCGCCGGGGCGCGGCCGCCGGGTGGTGCCGACGCGGGCCAGCTCGGCCCGGGTCGCGTCCACCGACGGCAGCTCCAGCAGCACGTCCATCTCCTCGGCGAGCGCGTGCAGCACCCGGCCGTCCGGCAGCGCGCCGCTGGCCCCGCGGATGGTCGTGTCGAACGGGCGGGCCCGGCCCTCCCAGTCCAGGAAGGTGCCCGGCTTCTCCACCACCGGCGCGACCGGCAGCACCACGTCGGCCAGGTCGGTCACCGAGGACTGGCGCAGCTCCAGGCTGACCACGAACCCGACCCGGCCCAGCGCCTCGCGCGCGGCCGCCGGGTCCGGCAGGTCCTCCAGCTCGACCCCGCCGACCAGCAGCGCGGACAGCTCGCCGCTGGTGGCGGCGGCCAGGATGCCGGCCGCGTCCCGGCCCGGGGTGGTCGGCAGCAGGCCGCCCCACACCGTCTCGACCTCCTCGCGGGCGGCGGCGTCGGAGACCAGCCGGCCGCCGGGCAGCAGGGTCGGCAGCGCGCCGGCCTCGACCGCGCCACGCTCGCCGGCCCGCCGCGGCACCCAGGCCAGCCGGGCCCCGGTGGTCGCGGCCAGCCGGCTCGCCTCGGTCAGCAGGCCCGGGACCTCGGCCGCGCGCTCGCCGACCAGGATCACCGCGCCGGCCAGCCGCATCGCCTCGGCCGCGGCCCGGGCCACGTCGGTCCCGACCGGGCCGTCGACCCCGGCCGCGACCGCGCCGGACACGGTCGCCCGT
>DATINN010000524.1:0-2083 GCA_035474175.1 Mycobacteriales bacterium
CATCCCGGCCGGGTGCCGCTCCTGCCGGGCCGCGAGCGCGGCGTGGAAGCCGTCCAGCGGCAGCCCGAACCGGTCCGGGTCGCCGCCGACCTCGTTGAGGGTCAGGAACCGGGTCCAGCGGTAGTACGCGGTGTCCTCGACGCCCTTGGCCATGACGGCGCCGGACGTCTGCTGGAACCGGACCGCCAGCGGGCTGTCCGGGTCCCGCAGCCGCGCGGACAGCTCGTCGAAGCTCAGCTCCGGCCGCCGCCGGGCCGCCGCCGCCACGGCCTGGTCCAGGTACGCCACCCCGTCGGGCAGGTAGGACCGGTAGACCGGGAAGCAGGCCAGCAGCTCGGCCAGCGCCTCCGCCACCGACGGGACGTCCGGGGCCAGCGCGGTCATCCGCCGCACCTCGGCCGCCAGCATCCCGGTGGCCACGTCCAGCTTGCAGTCGTGCACCAGGTCCGCCCACGACGTCGAGACCCCGGTCAGCCGGGTGTCCAGCGCGGTGAACGCGGCCTCGCCGGCCGGGTCCACCAGCACCCCGTCGACCTCGGCCATCGCGTCGTAGCCGCTGGTGCCGGCGACGGGCCAGTCGGGCAGCTGCTCGCCGGGCTCCAGGATCTTCTCGACCACCGTCCACAGCCCGTTGGAGGCCTGCCAGAGCCGCTCCAGGTAGCCGGCCGGGTCGGTCAGCCCGTCCGGGTGGTCGATCCGCAGGCCGGTGACCTCGCCGTGCGCGGCCCAGCGCAGCACCTCGGCGTGGGTCGCGTCGAAGACCGACGGCTCCTCCACCCGCAGCCCGGCCAGGTCGCTGATGGCGAAGAACCGGCGGTAGTTCTGGTCGGTCGAGGCCCGGCGCCAGGACACCAGCTCGTAGTGCTGGTGCTCGTGCGCCTTGACCGGGTCGTCCAGGGTCTCGGTGCCGGGCGCGAGCGGGTAGCGCTTGTCGAAGTAGCGCAGCTCGCCGTCCTCCAGCCGCAGGTCGTTCAGCGCGTCCGGGCCGTCGCCGAGCACCGGCAGCAGCACCCGGCCGCGGGACCAGTCGATGTCGAACCACCGGCCGTACGCGGACTGCGGGCCGAGCTGGAGCACGTCCCACCAGGCCGGGTTCTCGTGCGGCACCGCGACGCCCATGTGGTTGGGCACCAGGTCCAGCACCAGCTCCAGCCCGTGCTCGGCCAGCGCGGCCGCCAGCACCAGCCGGCCCTCCTCGCCGCCGCGCTGCGGGTCGGCGGTGCGGTGGTCGGTGACGTCGTAGCCATGCATCGACCCGGTCGTCGCGGTCAGCAGCGGCGACGCGTACAGGTGGGTGACGCCGAGCCGGGCCAGGTAGCCGGCCAGCCCGGCGGTCGCGTGCAGGTCGAAGTCGGGCGAGACCTGCACCCGGTACGTCGAGACCGGGTCGGCCACCTCAGGCCACCCGCTGCAGCACGGCCAGCGACCGGGCCTCGACCGTGATCACGGTCTGGGCCGCGGCCGGCGCCGGCTCGGCCAGCTGCGGGGTCGCCGTGTCCAGCACGACCTCCCACTTCGCGCCGTACTCCGAGGCCGGCAGGGTGAAGTCGATCGACCCGTCGTGCGCGTTGAAGATCATGACGAACGAGTCGTCGGTGATCCGCTCGCCGCGCTGGTTGCGGTCCGGGATGCCGTCGCCGTTGAGGAAGACCGCGACCGACTTGCCGAAGCCGGCCTCCCAGTCCTCCTCGGTCATCTCCCGGGCGTCGGGGGTGAACCAGGCGATGTCCGGCAGCGGCTCGCCGGCGCCGCGCCGGACCGGCCGGCCGTTGAAGAACCGGCGCCGGCGGAACACCGGGTGGTCGTGGCGCAGCTGCGAGACCTGGGCGGTGAACCGGAGCAGCTCCTCGTCCACGTTGGCCCAGTCCAGCCAGGTGATGTCGTTGTCCTGGCAGTAGCAGTTGTTGTTGCCCTGCTGGGTCCGGCCGGTCTCGTCGCCGTGCAGCAGCATCGGCACGCCCTGGGACAGGAACAGGGTGGCGATGAAGTTGCGGCGCTGCTGCGCCCGCAGCTCCAGGATCTCCAGGTCGTCGGTCTCGCCCTCGACCCCGCAGTTCCAGGACCGGTTGTGGCTCTCGCCGTC
>DATINN010000525.1:0-2736 GCA_035474175.1 Mycobacteriales bacterium
GGGAGCCGATCACCGACGCCAACCGGGATGCGGCGTATATCGCGCTCATCAGCCGGACGCTGGGCCGCGGCCCGATCGGGCCGTACCAGCTGCAGGCGGCGATCGCGGCCGTGCACGACGAGGCGGCGTCGGACGCCGACACCGACTGGCCCCAGATCCTGGCCCTGTACGACGTGCTGGCGCGGGTCTCGCCCGGCCCGGTGGTGACGCTCAACCGGGCCGTCGCGGTGGCGATGGTGCACGGGCCGCTGGCCGGGCTGGCCGAGCTCGGCACGCTCGACGACGACGACCGGATGACCCGCGGGCACCGGCTGGAGGCCGTCCGGGCCCACCTGCTGGAGCTGGCCGGCGACTCCCAGGCCGCCGTCGCCGCCTACCGCCGCGCCGCCCGCCGGGCGCCCAGCACGCCGGAACAGCACTACCTCTCGCTACGCGCGGCCCGCCTCACCTGAGCCGGACGCACCGCCGGCGCGCCGCGGGCAGGGAACCCGCCCGTTCATCTCCCGCTCGCGACTGCCGGGACCCGCCGGAACCCACCCGACCGTGCGCCGGGCGCGGCAGCCGACCACCGCCGAACGACCCGCGAGGAAGAGGGATGGGAGAGAGGGATGGGAGAGAGGGATGGGAGAGAGGGATGGGAGAGAGGGATGGGAGAGTCAGTCGCGGAGACGGCGTTGGGAGAGCGGGATGACCGTGGCGCCGTCGGAGGAGGCGGCCGCGCGGACGGTGGAGCTCCACAGCGCCGGGCCGATCCGGTCCGCCTCGAGCGCCGGGTAGAAGTGCTCACCCTGGCCGGCGTGGCACCCGAGCGAGATCAGCGTCGCCCGCTGGATCGCGCCCGTCACCCCCTCCGCCACCACCCGCAGGTCGAGCGCCCGGGCGATCTCCAGCGTCCCCCGCACCACCGCCGCCGCCTGCGGCGAGGACAGCAGCCGCTCGGTGAACGTGGCCGCGATCTTCACCTCGTGCACCGGCAGCCGGGCCAGGTGGGACAGCGAGCTCCACCCGGTGCCGAAGTCGTCCAGGGCCAGCCGGACCCCGAGGTCGCGCAGCTCGTCCAGCACCCGGTCGACCACGGCCAGGTGCGACACCACCGAGGTCTCGGTGATCTCCAGCGTCAGCCGCCCGGCCGCGACCCGGTGCCGGGACAGCGCGGCCGCGACCTCGCCCGGGAAGTCGCGGTCCAGCAGCGTCCGCGGGGACACGTTGATCGCGACCGGCGCGTCGCTGCCCTGCCGGGTCCAGTCGGCCGCGCTGGCCAGCGCCATGTCCAGCACCCGCCGGGTCAGGTCCGGCAGCAGCCCGGCGTGCTCGACGACGGGCAGGAAGTCCTCCGGGGCCAGCGGCCCGCGGGCCGGGTGGTGCCAGCGCACCAGCGCCTCGGCCGACAGCGCCTCGCCCGTGTTGAGGTCGATGATCGGCTGGTAGAGCAGCTCGATCTGGTCCATGTCGGCCAGCGCGGTGCGCAGCTCGCTGGCCAGCACCAGCCGGCTCACGCTGCGCACGTCCCGCTCCGGCGCGTAGAAGTCGATCCGGCCGACCGCGCCGTGCACGGCGTGCAGCGCGACCCCGGCCTGGCGCAGCAGCTCGTCCAGGTCGGCCTGCCCGCGCGGCGCGTACGCGATGCCGGCGACGCCGGCCAGCGTCAGCCCGGCGCCTCCGATGGAGGCCGGGTTGGCCAGCGCGCCGAGCATCGTGTCGGCCCGGTGCGACGCCTGCGCCGGGTCGGTGAGCTTCGGCAGCAGCACCACGAACTCGTCGCCCTCCAGCCGCGCGACCAGCTCGCCGGGCAGCGCCGCGGCCTCCAGCCGGCGGGCGGTGTGCCGGAGCACGGCGTCACCGGCGGCGTGCCCGAGGGTGTCGATGATCTCCCGGAACCCGCTGATGTCGATGAGCAGGACCGCGGCGTCGACCTCGGCGGCGGCCGCGGCGGCCAGCTGGACCCGCCCGCGCGCCAGCAGCCCGGCCCGGTTGAGCAGGTCGGTCAGCGGGTCGTGGGTGGCCTCGTGCCGCGCGGCCTCGTGCCGGCCGGCATTGACCAGCGCGGAGTGCAGCTCGGCGGCGACCGCACCGAGCATCGCCTGCTCGCGGTCGCTGAGCGAGACCGGCGCCCCGAAGCACAGCCGCAGCACCCCGAGCGGCGCCGCGTCCGAGCCGACCGGGCGCTCCACGGTCGCGACCGCGTCGTCGCCCTCGGCCTGCGCGGCCGGCCCGTCGTAGCTCACGCCCTGCTCGTCACCGCGGACCAGCCGCCCGTCGGCGAGCTCGATCTCGGCCCGGTCGGCGCTGAACAGCCGGGTCGCCTCGGCCGCGGCCCGGGCCAGCACCACCCGCTCGTCCAGGTCGGACAGCGACCGGGTCGCCTCCAGCAGGCCCTGCCAGGACTCCCGCTCCTCCCGCCCCCGCACCCGTCCCAGGTAGGCCTGCCGCAGCGACAGCAGCAGCGGCGGCAGCACGACGAGCACCCGGGCGTCGAGCTGCGCGACCAGCAGGACGACCGCCGTCGCGGCCAGGTTGCCGAGGGTGCTGGGGAACGTGGCGAAGAGGGTCTGCCGGTAGGCCACCCCGATCGAGCGTCGCTGGGACAGCCCGATGACGATCGCGGTGGCCAGGTGGGTGCAGAACCCGAAAACCAGGGCGGCGAGCACGACCGCGGTGAGGTCGGCCAGCCCCTGGCCGACGATCGGACCGTGCAACCGGGACAGCAGCAGCACGGTCCCGGCGGCGGCGACCGTG
>DATINN010000526.1:0-6139 GCA_035474175.1 Mycobacteriales bacterium
CCCGGGCCGACGGCAAGGTCGCGCTGGTGGTGGCGACCAACGAGCCGGCCCGGCTGCGCGGCCTGGCCGCGGGCGAGGTGGTGCGCGGGATGGCGCCGCCGGTCGGCGGTCGCGGTGGTGGCCGGGACGACGTCGCCCAGGGCGGCGGCACCGACCCCGACGGCATCCCGGAGGCGCTGCTGCTGGTCGAGCACGTGGTCGGCCAGCGGGTGAGCGGCTCCGCGTGACGGACTCCGGCGCGGCCGCGGACCGGTCGCCGTCCGTCCCGGACGGGGACCGGACGCCGTCCGGTCCCGGTCGGGGCGCGCGGGCGTCGGACCGGGCGCCCGGGAAGTGGGTGGACGGTGTGCGCATCGGCGTGGACGTCGGCACCGTCCGGGTCGGGGTCGCGGCCTGCGACCCCGGCGGCGTGCTGGCCTCGCCGCTGACCACGCTGGCCCGTGACCTCCGGGGCGGCGCCGACCTGGACCGGCTGGCCCGGCTGGTGGCCGAGCGGGAGGCCGTCGAGGTGATCGTCGGCCTGCCCCGGTCGCTGTCGGGCCGCTCCGGCCCGGCCGCCCGCGCCGCCCGGGAGTACGCGGAATCGCTCGCGGAGCGTATCGAGCCGATCCCGGTACGTCTCTCGGACGAGCGGCTGACGACCGTCGCCGCAACTCGGCGTTTGGCCGAGGCGGGCACACGGGGACGTAAGGGACGTCAGGTCGTTGACCGCTCGGCCGCGGTGCTCATACTTCAGGGATGGTTGGACGCCGCCCGGAGGAATTCGTGACTTTCTTGCACGGTGTGACCGTTCAATCGCTGTTGTCCGGGCGGGCGGGCCGGTGACGGCGGGCCGGGTGGACCGCGAGGACATCGGCTTCTTCGACGCGCCGGATCCGTACGACCGGCCGAGCCGGTCCGAGCGGCGCCGGACCGAGGTCGAGCGGCGCAAGCGCCGCCGCCGCCGGATCTTCCTGCCGCTGCTGGTGCTGGTCATCATCGGTGGCCTCGGGGCCGGCGCGCTGATCGGCGGCCGGTCGCTGACCAGCAAGTTCGGCACCACGCCGGACTTCACCGGGTCCGGCAGCGGCGAGGCCCTGGTCGTGGTCCAGCCCGGCGACACCGCCACCGACATCGCCACCACGATGGTCAAGCAGGGCGTGGTCAAGAGCGAGAAGGCGTTCGCCAAGGCGGCCAAGGACGACAGCCGCGCCCTCGGCATCCAGCCCGGGACGTACAAGCTGCACAAGCAGATGAGCGGGGCGGCCGCGCTGGCGCTGATGCTGGACCCGGCCGCGCGGCTGCTGTCCCGGGTGACGATCCCCGAGGGCCTGACGGTCAAGGACACGCTCGCGCTGATCGCGTCGAAGTCCAAGATCCCGCTGGCGTCGCTGCAGAAGGCGGCCGCGGACGCCACGGCGCTGGAGCTCCCGTCGTACGCCAAGGGCAAGCCGGAGGGCTTCCTCTTCCCCGAGACGTACGAGATCGAGCCGGACACCACGGCGGCCGGGCTGCTCAAGAGCATGGTCGACCAGTACAAGGCCAGGGTCGAGGACGCGGGGCTGCTGGAGAAGGCCAAGGCGGTCAACCTCACGCCGTACGAGCTGCTGACCGTGGGGTCGCTGGTGGAGAAGGAGACGCAGCAGCCGGACGAGCGGGCCAAGGTCGCGCGGGTCGTCTACAACCGGCTCGACCAGGACTTCTTCCTCGGCATCGACGCCACCATCCTGTACGGGCTGGGCCGCTCCAAGGGCGGGCTGTCGGCGGCGGACCTGGCCAAGGACACGCCGTACAACAACCGGATCCACAAGGGGCTGCCGCCGACGCCGATCGCCAACCCGGGCCTGGCGTCGCTGCAGGCCGCGGCGACACCGGCGGCCGGGCCGTGGCTCTACTACGTGCTCGACGCCGACCACCCCGGCCACCACCTCTTCACCGACGACCGCGACGTGTTCAACGCGGCCAAGGCGAAGTGCCAGAAGGCCAACCTCTGCTGAGCCCGGCCCGCCCGCCGGCCCCTGTGGACAACCGCGGCGGGTGATCAGGGCGCGCCGATAGGGTGCCGCGGTGGTCGTGGGTGTGCTGTGCGCGGTGGCGGGCGTGGTGCTCGGGCCGTTCCTGGCCGGGCTGACGTTGCGGGTGCCGGACGGCGACCCGATCCTGGGCAAGCGCTGGTGGGCCGGCGGGGCGGCCGGGGCGCGCCGGGTCGGGATCGTGACCGGGCTGGCGGCGGTGGCGCTGGGGGCGGTCGGGGCGGCGGTCGGGCCGCACGCCGAGCTCCCGGCGTACCTGTGGCTGGCGGCGGTCGGGGTCACGCTGGCCGTCATCGACCTGGACACGCTGCGGCTGCCCGACCGGCTGACGCTGCCGTCGCTGCTGGTCGGGCTGGTGCTGCTGGCGATCCCCGGTGACTGGTCCGCGCTCGGGCGGGCCGCGCTCGGCGCCGGAGCCGCCGGGGCGGCGGCGCTGCTGCTGGCCCTGGTCGCACCGAGCGGCGGGCTCGGGCTGGGCGACGTGAAGCTGCTCGCCGTGCTCGGCCTGTTCCTGGGCTGGCTCGGCTGGGGCGTGCTCGTGCTCGGTGTCGCGTTCGGATTCACGCTGGGTGCGCTGGTCGCGGTGGGCATGCTCGCGTCCCGGCGGGCCGGCCTGCGGGACCACCTCGCGTTCGGTCCCTGGCTCATCGCGGGCGCCCTGCTCGCGGTGGTTTCTGCTCAGCACGTGCTCGATGCGTACCTGTCCGTTCCGGCGGCCTGACGGTCTGGGAGCATGGATCACGTGTTGCGCTGGCTGACCGCAGGGGAGTCGCACGGACCGGCCCTGGTCGCCGTGCTCGAGGGAATGCCCGCCGACGTCCGGGTCACCACCGGCGACGTCGCGGCCGCGCTGGCCCGGCGCCGGCTCGGCTACGGCCGCGGCGCCCGGATGAAGTTCGAGCAGGACGAGGTCGAGCTGACCGGCGGCGTGCGGTTCGGCCGCACCATGGGCGGCCCGGTCGCGCTGCGGGTCGGCAACACCGAGTGGCCGAAGTGGACCACGGTGATGAGCGCCGACCCGGTGCCGGCCGAGGAGCTGGAGGGGCTGGCCCGCAACGCCCCGCTGACCCGGCCCCGGCCCGGGCACGCCGACCTGGTCGGCATGCAGAAATACGGCGTGGAGGACGCCCGCACGATCCTGGAGCGGGCCAGCGCCCGGGAGACCGCGGCCCGGGTCGCGCTCGGCGCGGTGGCCAAGGCGTTCCTGGACCAGGCCCTGGGCGCGACCGTGCTGTCGCACGTGGTCAGCATCGGCACCGTCGCCGTCCCGTACGGGACCGTGCCCGGGCCGGACGACCTGGCCGTCGTGGACGAGTCGGTGGTGCGCTGCTTCGACGCCGCGACCGGCGCGGCGATGGTGGCCGAGATCGACCAGGCCCGGAAGGACGGCGACACGCTCGGCGGCGTGGTCGAGGTCGTGGTGCACGGGCTGCCGCCGGGGCTGGGGTCGCACGTGCACGGTGACCGCCGGCTGGACGCACGGCTGGCCGGGGCGCTGATGGGGATCCAGGCGATCAAGGGCGTCGAGGTCGGCGACGGCTTCGGGCTGGCCCGGGTGCGGGGCTCGCAGGCGCACGACGAGATCGAGTCCGGGCCGGACGGGCTGCGCCGGCGTACCGGGCGGTCCGGGGGCACCGAGGGCGGCATGTCGACGGGCGAGGCGCTGCGGGTGCGGGCGGCGATGAAGCCGATCTCGACCGTGCCGCGGGCGCTGGCCACGGTGGACGTCGCCACCGGGGAGCCGGCCGTGGCGATCAACCAGCGCTCGGACGTGTGCGCGGTGCCGGCGGCCGGGGTGGTGGCCGAGGCGATGGTGGCGCTGGTGCTGGCCGAGGCGACGCTGGAGAAGTTCGGCGGCGACTCGGTCGCGGAGACCGCGCGGAACGTCCGGGGGTATCTCGACACTCTGGTGGTCAAATGAGTCCTCGGGTTGTGCTCGTCGGGCCGCCGGCCGCGGGCAAGACGACGGTCGGGCGGCTGCTGGCGTCCCGGCTCGGGGTCGACTTCGCCGACACCGACGACCTGGTCGTCGCGCGGGCCGGCAAGCCGGTGAGCGAGATCTTCGTCGACGACGGGGAGGCGGCGTTCCGGGCGCTGGAGGAGGTCGCGGTCGCCGAGGGACTGGGCCGGGACGGGGTGCTCGCGCTCGGCGGCGGCGCGGTGCTGTCGGCCCCGACGCGGGCGCTGCTGGCCGGGCACCCGGTCGTGTTCCTGTCCGCGGGGGTGCCGGCGTCGGCCAACCGGGTCGGCCTCAACCGGGACCGGCCGCTGCTGCTGGGCAACCCGCGCCAGCAGCTGCGGGCGCTGCTGGACGCGCGCCTCCCGCTCTACCAGGAGGTCGCCGCGGCCACGGTCGAGACCGACGAGCTGACCCCGGACGAGGTCGCCGACGCGGTCCTCACCGCCCTGGCCGGCGCGGACTCCCGATGACCCCGCGCCCGGGCCGGTTCCCGGCCGGCCGGCCGGCGGGGCCCGCGTCCGGAACGCGACCCGCCGGCGCTCCCGGCCGCGGTGTCGCGGCCGGCGGTTCCGCCCGCGGCCGTGCGGTCGCGGCCGGCCGGTCGGCGGGGCTCGACAGCGGCCCGGCCGGCCGGGGTGGGGAAGCCCGGTGACGGCACCGGTGCGGATCCCGGTCGGCGGGGCGGCGGCGTACGACGTGGTGGTCGGCACGGAGCTGACCGGGGAGCTGCCGGCGCTGCTGCCGGGCGCGGCCCAGGTCGCGCTCGTGCACCCGGCGGCGCTGGCCGAGCGGGCCGCGGCGGCCGCGGAGGTGCTCGGCGCGGCCGGGCTGGCGGTGCTGCCGCTGGAGGTCCCGGACGGGGAGGCGGCCAAGACGCTGGCCGTCGCGGGGGACTGCTGGGACGCGCTCGGGGCGGCCGGCTTCACCCGCTCCGACGCGGTCGTCGGGCTCGGCGGCGGCGCCACCACCGACCTGGCCGGCTGGGTCGCCGCGGCCTGGCTGCGCGGGGTGCGGGTGGTGCACCTGCCGACCACGCTGCTCGGCATGGTGGACGCGGCCGTCGGCGGCAAGACCGGCATCGACGTGGCCGCCGGGAAGAACCTGGTCGGCGCGTTCCACCCGCCGGCCGGCGTGCTCTGCGACCTGACCGCGCTGGCCACCCTGCCGGCGGCCGACTACCGGGCCGGGCTGGCCGAGGTGGTCAAGTGCGGGTTTCTCGCCGACCCGGTCATCCTCGACCTGCTGGAGCGGGACGGGCCGGACGCGCCGGCCGCGGAGCTGGTCGAGCGGGCGGTCCGGGTCAAGGCCGGCGTGGTCACCCGCGACCTGCGCGAGAGCGGCGAGCGGGAGAACCTCAACTACGGCCACACGCTGGCCCACGCGATCGAGAAGCGGGAGCGCTACCAGGTCCGGCACGGCGACGCGGTCGCGATCGGCCTGGTCTTCGCGGCCGCGCTGGGGGAGGCGGCCGGCCGGCTGGACCCGCCGACCGCGGCCCGGCACCGCGCGCTGCTGACCGCGCTCGACCTGCCGGTCAGCTACGACGCGGCCGCCTGGCCGGAGCTGCACGAGGCGATGCGGGTGGACAAGAAGGCCCGCGGCGCGGTGCTCCGCTTCGTCGTCCTGGACGGGCTGGCGCGCCCGGGCATCCTGACCGACCCCGCCCCCGACGTCCTCGCCGCCGCCTGGACCGCCGTCGCCTTCGCCTGAACGCCACCGCCCCCACCCCCCGCTGAGGTGCCGCCCGTCGGCCTGCGTGCCTGACCCGCCGTCGCCGCCGCACCGCGCCCACCGCTGCGGCCTCACGCACCGCGCCGCGCCCGGCGACCCCGGCCCACCCGACCGGGCACGGGGAGCCGTCGGCAGGGAAGGGGATCGCGGGCGGGTCGGGGGGTGGGTGGGCGGTAGGTTGGCGGGGTGAGTGGTGCGGAGCGGCGGGAGCGACTCAAGCAGCGGGCCCGGGACGCCGGCGTGGACGCCGTGCTGGTGACGCGGCTGGTCAACGTGCGCTACCTGACCGGGTTCACCGGGTCCAACGGCGCCCTGCTGGTGCCGGCCGACGGCCCGGACGTGCTCTGCACCGACGGGCGCTACACGGTCCAGGCCGGGGCCCAGGCGCCGGACGTGGAGCTGCTGATCGAGCGGGCCAGCGCCGTCGCGCTGGCCG
>DATINN010000527.1:0-2046 GCA_035474175.1 Mycobacteriales bacterium
CGTCCTGCTGGAGGCCGGGCCGGACGTGCTCGTGGTCCGCCGCCGGGACGGCCGCCGGGTCGAGGTCCCCCGGTCGGTGGTGGCCGCGTTCAAGGCCGTGCCGGCCGCGCCCCGCGACGTGCTGGCCCTGGAGGAGGTCGCCGCGCTGGGCTGGCCCGCGCCCGAGACCCGGTGGCTGGGCCGGTGGCTGCTGCGGGCGGCCGAGGGCTGGACCGGGCGGGGCAACTCGGTGCTGCCGCTGGGCGAGCCCGGGCTGCCGCTGGACGAGGCGCTGGCCGAGGTCACGGCCTGGTACGGCGAGCGTGGCCTGCCCGCCCGCTTCACGATCCCGAACCCGGCCCGGGAGCTGCTCGACGGCGCCCTGACCGCCCGGGGCTGGCGGTCCTACAACCCCACGGCCGTGCTGACCGCCGACCTGGAGGTGCTGCTGCGGCGGCTGCCCCCGGTGCAGCTGCCGGTCACGATCGAGCCGGCGCCCGGTCCGGACTGGCTCGGCCTCTACCACTACCGGGGCGGCACCGAGCTGCCGCCGGTGGCCCGGGCGCTGCTGGCCGGGGCCCGCGAGCCCGGCTTCGCGGTGCTGCGGGACGGCGGCCGGCCGGTGGCGATCGCCCGCGGCTCGGTCGACGAGGGCTGGGTCGGCGTGACCGCGGTCGAGGTCGACCCGGGCCACCGCCGCCGCGGGCTCGGCACCGCGGTGATGCGGGCGATCCTGGACTGGGGGCACCAGCGCGGCGCGACCAGCGCGTACCTGCAGGTGGCCGAGGACAACGCGGGCGCGCTCGCGCTCTACGACACGCTGGGGTTCGCCCGTCACCACGGTTACCACTACACCGTCGCGCCGGGCTGACGGTCTACTTCTCCCGGGCCTTGCGTACGCCGGACTGGTAGCCGCGCAGCCGGTCGCGGACGTCGTCGGCGCTGCGGTGCGGCGCGTCCGCCGGGGCACCGTCGTCGAACGCCCCCGGCACCAGGTGCGCCTTGGAGCGCCGCAGCGGCAGCCCGGCCCGGGTCGCGGTCTCACTCGGCGTAGCCAATCGGGCGGCGACCCGGACCGACTCCTCCACCGTCGCGCTCGGACCCGGAGGACCCGCGAACCAACCGTCCTGACCTGCCTCGACCACCGATGCCTCCCTCGTCAGGCGCCCAGCGTTCCGGGGATCGCCGCTCGTGAGGAGCGGACACGCCGTAGAAGATCAGTACCCCGAGGGGGTGTGATCAACCCGGTCCGGAGCGTCGCCGACCGGGCGCAACCCTGCCATTCCGACCTCCCGGTCAGCGCGGGTCCACTCACACTCGGTGATCATCACATGAGCCGGAGCTGGACGGTACGGCGGCGCTCGGGGCGGCTGGTGCGCTCGGTCAGCCCGGCCGGCAGGTCGGCCAGGAACGGCGACGGGGCCGGCTCGGTGACCCGGCCCCGGACGGTGCGGCGGCCGGCGCCGGAGAGGGCCAGGTGGGTGCGGGCCCGGGTCATGCCGACGAACAGCAGCCGGCGCTCCTCGGCCGTGTTCGGCTGCTCATCGCCGAACCGCATCGGCAGCAGCCCGTCCTCGCAGCCGACGACGAACACGACCGGGAACTCCAGGCCCTTGGAGGCGTGCAGGGTGAGCAGGCTGACCCGGTCCGCGCGCGGGTCCCACAGGTCGACCTCGGCGCCGAGGGCGAGGTCGGCCAGGAACCGGCCGGCGTCGGCGCCGGCCCGCTCGGCCAGCGGGCTCAGCAGCTCCACCGCGGCCCGCAGGTCGGCCACCCGCTGCGCGGGATCCCCCTCCGACCGGGCCGTCCCCGCCGCTCCCGCCGCCCCGGCCGTGGCCGCCCAGGCCGTGGCCGCCGCCCGGGCCGTGGCCGCCGCCCGGGCCGTCGCCGCCCGGGCCGTGGCCGCCGCCCGGGCCGTGGCCGCCGCCCGGGCCGTCGCCGGCGTGAGCAGCGACCACTCGTCGGTGCCGACACCGGGGGTCAGCCCGCCGACCCGGTCGATGGCGGTCTGGGCGGCGGCGCGGACCCGGGCCAGCACCGGGCGGAGGTCGCCGGCGGCGCGGACCA
>DATINN010000528.1:0-1824 GCA_035474175.1 Mycobacteriales bacterium
GATATCCGACGGAGGCCCGCCCATGACCAAGGCCGGCGACATCGCCCCCGGGGAGGGTGTCCCGACCCGGGTCGCCGGTCGGCACCTGGAGCTGCGGCAGCTGCGCTACTTCGTGACCCTGGCCGAGGAGCTGCACTTCGGCCGGGCCGCCGCTCGCGAGCACATCGTCCAGTCGGCGCTGAGCCAGCAGATCCAGCGGCTGGAGCGGGCGCTCGGCGTGGAGCTGGTCCGGCGCACCACCCACCACGTCGAGCTCACCGCCACCGGTTGCCGCTTCCTGGCCGAGGTACGGGAGATCCTCACCCACGTCGACCGGGCCGCCGCTGCCGCCGCCGGCGCCGGCCGGGCGCCGCGGACCCTGCGGGTCGGGGTCGCCGACGAGGGCTACGACGCCGTCCGGCAGGTCCTGCACGAGCTCCTGCAGGGACACCCGGACCTGGAGATCTCCCAGGTCGAGGTGGGCGTACGGGACCAGATGCGGATGCTGGCCGAGGGCAGCCTGGACGTCGGCGTCGGCCGCGCGTCGGCGGCACCGCCGGACGTGGCCTCGGTGCTGTTCCGGCTCGACCCGCTGGGCGTGCTGCTGCCCGAGTGCCACCCGCTGGCCGCGGGGCCGGTCCCGGTGGCCGCGCTGGCCGGCCGGCGGCTGCTGCTCGGCCCGCAGGACCGGGCGCCGGAGTTCGACGAGTTCGTCAACGAGCTGTGCCGGTCGGTCGGCTTCTCCCCCACCCGCTACCCCGGCAGCGTGGCCAGCTCGCGGGTCGCGGCCGACCTGGTTCTGCAGCGCCAGTGCGTGCTGTGCCTGCCGGCCTCGTCGGCCACGGCGCTGCCCGGTCTGGTCTGGCAGCCGCTGGTGGCACCGGCGGCGCGCTACCCGTGGTCGGTGCTGTGGCGCGCGGACGACCGGACCGAGGCCGTCTCGGCCTTCGTCCGGTATGCCCGGCGGCTCTCGGCCGAGCGGGGCTGGCTCGATCCCGCCCCCGAGCTGTTCGGCGAAGCCGCCGGCTGACCCGGCGGGCTCATCACCGGGACTGATGACCTCTGCACGAAACGCACGCGACCGCTTCGCGTCCCGCCGCATATAACCGGCAGGGGCACCTGCCGGAGGGAGACCGATGACCACAGGAGCAGCCCACGCACCGGCTGCGCCGGATCCGCCGGGAGGCGGTCCGATGACCGACCCGACCGACGCGGTGCGGCGGGAGGTCAGCACGCTGCACGCGGAGCTGGTCCGCTACAACCTGGTGGCCTGGACCGCCGGCAACGTGTCCGGACGGGTGCCGGGCACCGACCTGTTCGTGATCAAGCCGAGCGGGGTGGACTACGACGCGATCTCCCCCGACGCGATGATCGTGTGCGACCTCGACGGTGCCGTGGTCGACGGCGACCTCAACCCGTCCAGCGACACCGCCGCGCACGCGTACGTCTACCGGGAGATGCCCGAGGTCGGCGGTGTCGTGCACACCCACTCCGCATACGCGACGGCGTGGGCGGCCCGGGCCGAGCCGATCCCCTGCGTGCTCACCGCGATGGCGGACGAGTTCGGCGGCCCGATCCCGGTCGGCCCGTTCGCCCTGATCGGCAACGACGACATCGGCAAGGGCATCGTCGCCACGCTGAGCGGGTCCCGCTCGCCGGCGGTGCTGATGCAGAACCACGGCGTCTTCGCCGTCGGCCGCACCGCCACGGCCGCGGTCAAGGCGGCCGTGATGTGCGAGGACGTGGCCCGCACCACCCATCTGGCCCGTCAGCTCGGGGAGCCGACGCCGATCCCCGCGGAGATGGCAGCGCAGCTGTTCGAGCGCTACCAGAACGTCTACGGGC
>DATINN010000529.1:0-1608 GCA_035474175.1 Mycobacteriales bacterium
CGTGCCTGTTCAGGCGGCGGTGGCGAGGTCGGGGTAGTAGTCGGCGGCCAGCAGGCGGGTGTCCAGGAAGGACAGTGCCCAGACGCCGGACTTCCGGGCCGGGATCTTGTGGCCGGCCCGGCGGCCCGGCCGCACCCCGTGCAGGGCCGCCAGCGTGCCCAGCAGGTCGGGGATCACGCCGCCCTGGCTGACCAGGACGGTCACCCCGCCCGTGGCCGCGGCCGCGAGCACGCGGTCCAGCCCGGCCGCGGGGTCCTTCTCGTAGACCTCCTCCGACAGCGCCGGCTCCGACCCGACGCTCAGCCCGAGGTCGGCCGCCAGCGGCGCCACCGTCTGCACGCACCGCAGCGGCTCGGCCGCCCGGATCGCGGCCGGGCCGAACCAGCGCAGCGACCGCCGCAGCCCCTCGGCCTGCCGCTGCCCGGTCGCGTCCAGCGGCCGCAGCGCGTCCTCGCCCTTCCAGGACGACCGGCTGCCGGCCTTGGCGTGCCGCACCAGCAGCACGGTCGCGTCCGGCACCGGCGCGGCCACGACGGAGGCCACGAACTCCCGGTCCCGCTCGTACGTCAGCGTCGCGGCCGCCTCCGCGGGCGAGACCCAGCGCAGCGAGTCGACCTCGTCGTTGGCCACGAACGTCCCGTCGGCCGGCGTCATCGACCAGTAGTCGACGAGCTTCCGGTCCGGCCCCAGCGTGTATTCCTGGGTCGCCAGCCGCTGCCCGACGACCGGGCGCACGCCGGTCTCCTCCCGCACCTCGCGCACCGCCGCCGCCAGCGGGTGCTCGCCCGCGTCCAGCTTGCCCTTGGGCAGCGACCAGTCGTCGTAGCGGGGACGGTGCACCAGGCAGATCTCCCGCCCGGTGGCGACCGGCCGCCACAGCACCCCGCCGGCGGCGAGGATCCGCTCGCCGCTCATCAGGCGCGGCTGGCGTGCCGGCGCATCAGCACGTCCTGGTAGTCGCGCAGCGGCGCGCCGGGCTGGCCCGGGTTGCGCTTCCAGACCTCGTCCGGCTGCAGCTCCCAGGCGACCACGTCGGCCGCGAACGCCAGCTCCAGCGTGTCGTGCAGGTGCGCCCGCGCGGCCCGGTCGGTCACCTCGACCATGACCTCGACCCGGCGGTCGAGGTTGCGGTGCATGAGGTCGGCGCTGCCGATGAGGTATTCGGGCTCGCCGTCGTTCTCGACGTACACGATCCGGCTGTGTTCCAGGAAGCGGCCGAGGATCGAGCGGACCCGGATGTTCTCCGACAGCCCCGGCACGCCGGCCCGGATCGTGCAGAACGTGCGCACCAGCAGGTCGACCTGCACCCCGGCCCGGGACGCCCGGTAGAGCGCGTCGATGAGCTCCTCGTCCACCAGGTGGTTGGTCTTGATCCGGATCCGGGCGCTGCGGCCGGCCTCGGCGTGGCCGATCTCGCGGTCGATGCGCGCGATCAGCCCGCGCCGGATCCCGTGCGGGGCCACGATCAGCGAGCGGTACTCGGTCTGCCGCGAGTAGCCGGTGAGCACGTTGAACAGGTCGGTGAGGTCGGCGCCGATGTCGGGGTCGGCGGTGAACAGGCCGAGGTCCTCGTACATGCGGGCGGTCTTGGGGTTGTAGTTGCCGGTG
>DATINN010000530.1:0-4060 GCA_035474175.1 Mycobacteriales bacterium
CTCGGTCCCGGGCCGGTCGCCGTCGTCCTCGGACCGCCGCCGCGGCGCCGCGAACGCCGCCAGCACGAACGCCCACAGCGCGCCGACCACGGCCAGCCGCAGCGTCTGCGGGTCGTCGCTGATCACCACGGTCGCGGTGGCCGCGATCGCGACCACGACCGCGACCGCCAGCGCGGCCGTGCGCAGCCCACCCCGCCCACCCGAGCGGGAGGAGGTGCGCGCCATCGGCCCACCTTAGGGGAGCTTCGTTGCCGGACCGTGACCGACGTGCTCATGTGAGCTGATGCAGCCTAGGGCCTGTCTCCCTATTGGCGGTGGATGCCGGCGGCGCCTAGATGAGCCGCGCGTCCTCGAGGAAGCGCTTGGCCAGCCCGTCCGGGTCCTGGCCGTCGAGGTCCTGGCGCTTGTTCAGCTCCTGCAGCTTCTCCGTGGTCAGCGCTCGGTTGACGCTGTCGACCACGGCCCGGGCCGAGGGCGGCAGGGTGTTGCGGTAGAGCGCGAGGATGTTGCCGGCCGGCTGCAACAGCTTGTCGTCGCGCAGCACGACCAGGCTGCCGGCCGCGATCCCGCCGGCCGAGGACAGCACGGAACCGACGTCGACGGTGTTCTTGCGCAGCGCGGTGAAGATCAGCGGGCTGGAGACGTCGCCGAGCTCCTTGACGTCCTTGAAGCGCAGGTCGTAGCGGTCCTGCAGGCCGGCCAGGCAGTGCGGGTCGGCGATGCAGCCGCTCGGCCCGCCCAGCACGAGCTGGCCGTTGAGCCGGATCAGGTCGGAGACGTCCTCCAGCTGGTCGGTGTCGGCCAGCGTCTTCGGCACCGCGAAGGCGGTCTGGTCGGTCGCGGTCGACGGCCGGGTCACCCCGAGCGGGCGGCCGACCAGCAGGCCGTCCAGGATCCGGGCCGTGCGCTCGACGTCGCCGCTGGCCGCGGCCGGGCGCCGGGCGATCGGCACCCCGGTGCGCAGGTAGTCGGTCACCGGTGCGAGGTAGTCGGGCACCACGTCCAGCTCGCCGCGCTGCAACGCCGGCACGTACGCCGCGCGGCTGCCGGCGTCGAACCGCGACGTGACCGCGAAGCCGGCCTTGCGCAGCGCCTGCGCGTACATCCGGGCGATGATCTGCTGCTCGGCCGACAGGCCGGCGCCGACGGTGACCGTGGGCGGGGTGGCGGCCGGCGCGGGCGGGTCCTTGGTGCAGCCGCCGAGCAGCAGCACCACCAGGACCAGCAGCAGCGCGGATCTCACCGGTGCTCGCCCACCCTTCCTCTCGGCCCGACCCGTCGAGAGGAACAGCCAACCACGCGGGGCTGACGCGGCGCGCCCGGGTTATCGGCCGGTACGGCCCGGCGCCGGGCCCACGTCACCGCCGGGCCCACGTCACCGCCGGGCCCACGTCACCGCCGGGCTCACGTCACCGCCGGGCTCACGTCACCGCGCAGGCTTACTTCACCGCCGGGCTTACTTCACCGCGCGGAGGTTGGGCGTGACCTGCCGCGGCACGAACGCCTCGGCGTTGCGGGTGGCCTGCTTGACCTTGTACATGTTCGCGTCGGCGGCGCCCAGCAGCCGCGCGGCCGGGAAGTCGGGGTCGTCCGTGCTGGCCTGCCCGATGCTGGCCCGCACGTTGACGATGCCCTCCTCGAACGCGACCGGCGCGGCCACCGCCTGGGCCAGCCGGTGGGCGATCTCCTCGGCCGGCACCTCGTGCGGCAGCGACTTGAGGATCACCACGAACTCGTCGCCGCCGAGCCGGCCGATCGTGTCCGTCGGCCGCAGCGCGCCGCGCATCCGCTCCGCCGCGGCCCGCAGCACCCGGTCCCCCACCGCGTGCCCGTGCACGTCGTTGACCTGCTTGAACCCGTCCAGGTCGGCGAAGAGCACGTGCACCTGCCCGGGCTCGGCCCGCAGCGAACGCAGCGCCGCGCCCAGCTTGTGCAGCACCAGCCCGCGGTTGGGCAGCCCGGTCAGCGGGTCGTGGGTGGCCTTGCGGTGCAGGTCGTACTCGGTGTTCTTCTGCTGGGTCACGTCCACCAGGTGGACGATGTACGACTTCTGCCCGACCAGCGCCGAGACCGAGGCGTGCACCCAGCCCTCGCCGCCGGCGCCGGTCCGGTAGCGGAACGTGCCGGAGACGTCGTCCTCGGTGCCGTCCACGACCCGGTCGAAGTCGCCGCGGACGCGCTCGGAGTCGTCCGGGTGCAGGTGGTGCCAGAACAGGTCACCGTGCAGGGTCGCGATCCGGCGGCCGAACAGCCGGGCCAGCGCCGCGTTGACGTCGAGGAACATGCCGGCCCGGTCGACGATCGCCATCCCGGTCGGCGCGTTCTGGAAGGCGGCCCGGAACTTCTCCTCCGCCGCCCGGAGCTGGGCCTCGGAGCTGCGCCGGCCGGTGATGTCGCGGGCCACGACCAGCGCGCCGTTGCGACCGCCGAAGGAGATCTGCCGGCCCGCGGCCTCGATCTGCACGGCCTGGCCGTCGAGCCGGATCAGGGTCTCCTCGACGTATTCGAGGTTGGCGCCGCTGACCATCCCGGCCAGCCGCTGCTCGGCCTCGACCCGCATCGACTCGTCCATGAAGTCCAGCGCGGGGCGGCTCTGCAGGTCGGACAGCTTGCTCGCGCCCAGCAGCTGCAGGCCGCGCCAGTTGGCGAAGGCGTGGTAGCCGTCGACGATCACGAACACGGCGTCGGGCGACAGCTCGACCAGGGCCCGGAAGTGCTCGTCGGACTGACCGACCACGAGGGAGTCGGACTGGCCGACGACAAGGGAGCCGGTGTCCGGCTCGCCCTCCCGACTGTGCCTGCCCATCCCACCCCTATCGGGCCATCGTCACGACCCCCCGCTCGCCCTGTGAAGCTAACAGTCCGATCGCATGACGTCGCGCATTCTTGTGGACCCTTCGCCGCTGAGACAACCGGTCAGGACTCGGATGCGCCGTCCGGCCTAGTTGATCTATCGCTGTCCGGCGGTGTCGGCGCCCGACAGCTGAATTCCAGCCATAACGCGGCCGCGACCAGGGCCAACGCGGCGACCACTCCGACAACACCGGTACGGGTATCGCCGCTCGCTGCGGCCAATTGGCCCAGCCGGGGGACCGTGTAGAGCAGCAGGCCGGCCCAGATCCCGGTGACGAACGCGCCCACGACGGCGCTCGCCTTGGCCAGCGCGAACATCCGGGCGGCGACCAGCGGCTGCACCGGCAGCGCGCCCGGGCGGTGCCGGATGCGGTCGCGGAGCTGGTTCGCGGCCAGGGTCTCGGCGATCGCCAGCAGCAGCAGCGACAGCGGCACGAACCAGTTGAGCCCGGGCAGGTCGCCGTACCACTGCCGCATCGCCAGCCAGCTGATCACGGTCACCGCGACGGCGTACGCGACCAGGTCGCGGATCCGGGTCGGCCCGATCACCGCAGCTCCAGGCCCGTACGGCGGAGGGCGCCGTCGCCGCGGACGAGGTCGGCGACCCGCCCGTGCCCGGGCAGGACCGCGTCCGGGTCGGCCTCGGCCCAGGGCACGAGGACGAAGTCGCGCTCGTGGGCGCGGGGATGGGGCAGGGTCAGCTCCGGGTCGGCCGAGACCGTCCCGTCCACGTCGATCACGTCGACGTCGAGCGTGCGCGGACCCCAGCGGACCTCGCGGACCCGGTCCGCGGCCCGCTCCAGGGCCTGGGCCCGCAGCAGCCAGCCGCGGGCGTCGGTGTCCGGGTCGTCGACGATCACGATCGCGTTGAGGAAGTCGTCCTGCTCGACGCCGCCCCAGGGTGCGGTCTCGTAGACCGCGCTGACCCGGACCGGCTGCAGCGCGTCGACGACGGAGCGCAGGTGCGCGAGCCGGTCCCCGAGGTTGGAGCCGATGCTCAGCACGGCCCGGCTCACCGGTCGCTCCCGGTACGCGCTGCGCCGGTCCCACTCACCGGCGGGACCGGCGGGCCGGTGGTGCTCACCGGCGGGACCGCCGGGCCGTCACCGCCACGTCGGCGAACTCGCGCTCGATCGGCGCCTGCGGCTTGTGCACGGTGACCTCGGCCGCGATCACCCGCTCGTCGGCCATGCAGATCTCGGCCAGC
>DATINN010000531.1:0-4947 GCA_035474175.1 Mycobacteriales bacterium
GACCGTGCGGGCCAGCTCCTGCGGCCCGGCCCGGAAGACCTCGCTGGTCAGCCGGGGCGCGTCGCCGGGGGAGCGGAGCCACTCCACGAACGAGGCGATGCCGGCCTGGGCGATCAGCATCACCCAGGACCGCTGGTCGGCGGGCATGGCCCGGAACCAGGACAGCGACTCGTCCATCCGGGCCACGCTCTTGGTCGCCAGCGCGCCGGAGGCGCGTTCCAGCCGGCGCAGCGTCGCGGCCGGCGGTGGCGTGGTGGGCACTTCCTCACCTTGCCACTGATCCTGTCGGACGGTCGGGGCAGGATGGGGTGCGTGACGTCCCCGCGTGACCCTGTCGACGACCTGCGCCGGATCGCCTTCCTGATGGAGCGGCGGCACGAGGCCACCTACCGGGTCCGGGCCTTCCGCCGGGCCGCGGACACGCTGTCGGAGATCCCGGTCGACTCGCTGCAGCGCCGGGTCCAGCTCGGCACCCTGCGGCAGCTGCCCGGCATCGGCGAGAAGACCGCGGCCGTGGTCGCGCAGTCGCTGGCCGGCGAGGTGCCGGACTACCTGGTGGGCCTGGAGGACGGCGCGGGCGAGCCGGTCAACGCCTCCGGGGACGGCTCCCGGCTGGACGCGCCGACCCCGGCCGGCGTCGCGCTGCGGCACGCGCTGCGCGGCGACCTGCACACCCACTCGACCTGGTCCGACGGCGGCTCGCCGATCCGGGAGATGGCGGTGGCGGCCCGCGACCTCGGCCACGAGTACATGGTGCTGACCGACCACTCGCCCCGGCTCACCGTCGCCAACGGGCTGACCGCGGAGCGGCTGCGGGCCCAGCTGGTCGAGGTCGCGCTGCTCAACGAGGAGCTGGCGCCGTTCCGGATCCTGACCGGCATCGAGGTCGACATCCTCGACGACGGCGCGCTGGACCAGTCCGACGAGCTGCTGTCCCAGCTCGACCTGGTGGTGGCCAGCGTGCACTCCAAGCTGCGGATGCCGAGCGGGCCGATGACCGCGCGGATGCTGGCCGCGATCCGCAACCCGCACACGGACGTGCTCGGGCACTGCACCGGGCGGATGGTGACCGGGTCGCGGGAGCGGCCGGAGTCGGAGTTCGACGCGGCGGCGGTCTTCGCCGCCTGCGCCGAGAACGGTGTCGCGGTCGAGGTCAACTCCCGGCCGGAGCGGCTGGACCCGCCCAAGCGGCTGCTCCGGCAGGCGGTCGAGGCCGGCTGCGTCTTCTCCGTCGACTCCGACGCGCACGCGCCCGGCCAGCTCGACTGGCTCCCGTACGGCTGCGAGCGGGCGGTCGACTGCGGCGTCACCGCGTCGAAGGTGATCAACACGAAGACGGCCGACAAGCTGCTGGCATGGGTCGACAAGTAGTCCGATCCGGCTCCCGTGCCTCAACCCGAGCTGAAGGGTTGGACTCCCGGCACTCGTTCTCCTACGGCTCCGCGTACGACCCGGACAACACCCACTTCGGGCTGCTGCTGGCCTGCAACGAGGACCGCCTCGCGGCCGGCGCCGGCTTCCCCCCGCACCCGCACCGGGACATCGAGGTGGTCACCTGGGTGGTGTCGGGGACGCTCCGGCACGAGGACGACGCCGGGCACGCCGGTGAGGCCCGGCCCGGCGTGGTGCAGCGGATGAGCGCGGGCGGCGGCGTCCGGCACAGCGAGCACGCGGTCGGCGGCCCGGCCCACTACGTGCAGATGTGGCTCCGGCCGGCCACGTTCGGCGAGCTGCCGGCGTACGACACGGTGCCGGTCGGGCCCGGGCTGACCGAGCTGACCCCGCTGCGGCAGCCGGACGCGACCCTGGTCGCGGGCCGGCTGCCGGCCGGCGGCCGCGCCACCCTGGCCCCCGCGGCGTACCTGCACCTGCTCGTGGTCGGCGGGGCGCTGGTGGTCGGCGGGACGCCGCAGGTCGACCGGGTCGTGCTCGGTCCCGGGGACGCGCTGCGCCAGACCGACGCCGGGCCGACCGGCGTGGTCGCGCACACCGGGACGGAACTGCTCGCCTGGCGGATGCGGTCCGGGCTCGAAGTCGGGTAGGCATCCGGCATGGAACCCGTACGCGACCTGCTCGCCGCCGCCGTCGACATCCAGCCCGAGACCGTGGAGCTGCGCCGCCGGCTGCACCGGCGGCCCGAGGTCGGTCTCACCCTGCCCGAGACCCAGGCGACCGTGCTGGCGGCGATCGACGGGCTGCCGCTGCGGGTCAGCACCGGCACCGCCGTCACCTCCGTGATCGGCGTGCTGGAGGGCGGCCGGCCCGGCCCGACCGTGCTGCTGCGCGGCGACATGGACGCGCTGCCCATGCCCGAGGACACCGGCCTCGACTTCGCCTCCGAGATCCCGGGCGTGATGCACGCCTGCGGGCACGACACCCACGTGGCCATGCTGGTCGGCGCGGCCACGCTGCTCAGCGCCCGGCAGGCCGACCTGCCCGGCAAGGTGATCTTCATGTGGCAGCCGGGCGAGGAGGGCCACGGCGGCGCGCCGATCATGCTGGACGAGGGCGTGCTGGACGCGGCCGGGACGGCGGTGGACTCGGCCTTCGCGCTGCACATCACCACCCAGCACCCGTCCGGGGTGGTCGGGGTGCGGACCGGTCCGGCGATGGCGTCCTCCGACACGATCCGGATCGTGGTTACCGGGCGCGGCGGCCACGCCTCCAACCCGACCGTGGCCCTGGACCCGATCCCGGTCGCGGCCGCGATCGTGCAGGCGATCCAGACCATGGTCACCCGCGAGGTCAGCGTGTTCGACCCGGCCGTGGTCACGATCTCCCGGATCGTCGCCGGCACGACCGACAACGTGATCCCGGAGACGGCGGAGATGCTCGGCACCATGCGGGCGCTGTCCGAGCAGACCCGGGCCCAGGTCAAGGAGAAGCTGCACCGGCTGGTCCCGGCGATCGCGGCCGGCTTCGGGGCGAGCGCGGAGCTGGAGATCAAGGAGGGCTACCCGGTCACGGTCAACGCCGAGGGCGCGGCCGACCTGGTCCACTCGACCACGCTCGGGCTGATCGGCCCGGACCGGGCGCTGCGGGAGCGGGACCCGATCATGGGCGCCGAGGACTGGTCGTACGTGCTGCAGCGGGTGCCGGGGGCGATGACCTGGCTCGGCGCCTGCCCGCCGGGGCTGGACCCGGCCAGCGCGCCGACCAACCACTCCAACCGGGTGATCTTCGACGAGGACGCGATGGCCGTCGGCGTGGCCACCCACACCGCCGTCACCCTCGCCGCCCTCGAGGGCGGGGCAGGCTCGCAGTGAGCTGACCCGCCGCTCCCACCAGCCGACTCAGGCGGTGGGAACCCGCCGTCCCCACCACCCGGCTCAGGCGGTGGGGCGGCGGGGCCGATCAGCTGTCGCCGCCGGTGTTGCCGGCGCTCGCGGCCGAGACCTCGGTGATCTTGTACTGGTCGACCGCCTGCTGCAGCGTTTCCTGCTTGACCTCGCCTGCGGCGGCCAGCCGGGACAGCACCGCCACGACCGTCGACTCCGCGTCGACGTGGAAGTAGCGCCGCAGCGCGCCCCGGGTGTCCGACCGCCCGAACCCGTCGGTGCCCAGCGAGCTGTAGTCGCCCGGCACCCAGCGCGAGATCTGGTCCGGCACCGAGCGCATCCAGTCCGAGACCGCGACCAGCGGCCCCGGCGCCCCGTCCAGCGTCGCGGTCACGTACGGCACCCGGGCCGGCTGGGTCGGGTTGAGCAGCGCCGCCTCCTCGGCCGCCACCGCGTCGCGGCGCAGCTCGTTCCAGGAGGTCACCGACCACACGTCGGCGCCCACGCCCCACTGCTCGGCCAGCAGCTGCTGCGCCTTGACCGCGGCCTGGACGGCCACCCCGGAGGCCAGGATCTGCGCCCGCGGGCCGTCCACCTGCGGCGCCGGCGCGTACCTGTACAGGCCGCGGCGAATGCCCTCGACGTCGACGCCCTCCGGCATGGCCGGCTGCCGGTACGGCTCGTTGTAGACGGTGAGGTAGTAGAAGATGTCCTCGCCGTGCGGGTGCTCCTCGGTCGAGCCGTACATCCGGCGCAGCGCGTCCTCGACGATCACCGCCACCTCGAACGCCCAGGCCGGGTCGTAGGCCACGCAGCCCGGGTTGGTCGAGGCCAGCAGCATCGAGTGGCCGTCCTGGTGCTGCAGGCCCTCGCCGTTGAGCGTGGTCCGGCCGGCCGTCGCCCCGAGCATGAAGCCCTTGGTCAGCTGGTCGGCCGCGGCCCAGATCGCGTCGCCGGTCCGCTGGAACCCGAACATCGAGTAGAAGATGTAGATCGGGATCATCGGATGCCCGTGCGTCGCGTACGACGTGCCGGCGGCGATGAACGAGCCCATCGACCCGGCCTCGGTGATGCCCTCGTGCAGGATCTGGCCCTTGACCGCCTCCCGGTAGGACAGCAGCAGGTCCCGGTCCACCGGGTCGTACTTCTGGCCGAACGGGCTGTAGATCTTGGCCGTCGGGAACAGCGAGTCCATGCCGAACGTGCGGGCCTCGTCCGGGACGATCGGCACGAACCGGTGCCCGATCTCCTTGTCCTTCATCAGGTCCTTGAGCAGCCGGACGAACGCCATCGTGGTGGCGACGGCCTGCTTGCCGGAGCCCTTCTTCAGGTCGCCGTAGACCTCGGTGGGCGGCAGCGTGAGCGCCTTGGCCCGGGTGAGGCGGCGTGGCACGGAGCCGCCGAGCGCGGCCCGCCGCTCCTTCATGTACTGGATCTCGTCCGACTTCTCGACCGGCCGGTAGTAGGGCGGCAGGCCGTCCTCCAGCGCCGAGTCCGGGATCTCCAGGTAGAGCCGGTCCCGCATCTCCTTCAGCTCGGGCTTGGTCAGCTTCTTCATCTGGTGGGTCGCGTTGCGGCCCTCGAAGTCCTTGCCCAGCGTCCAGCCCTTGATCGTGTGGGCCAGGATCACCGTCGGCTGCCCGGTGTGCTCGGTCGCCGCCTTGAAGGC